>NZ_RZSJ01000054.1:0-17951 GCF_003998025.1 Mesorhizobium sp. M8A.F.Ca.ET.021.01.1.1 | reverse complement strand
CTCGGCGATCGTGCAGGAGATCGTCAACCGCTCGGGCTGGGCCGCGCTCAACGACATGGCATTTTTGGTCAGCGGCACTGGCACGCGCACGGCCGATTCCTACGAATACAATCCGGCCAGCGCACCGCTGCTGCACATCGAGTATACCCTGCCCGGTCCGGCCGGCAGTCCGGTGGCTTTCAACACGCCGCCCGACGCCAACACCGCCGCCAACCAGATCGCCGAGCTTGCGGCGGCTGGCACGGCCGTCGGCATCACAGCCTCGGCCACCGATCCCGACGCCGGCTCGACCGTCGCCTACAGCATCAATGACACGCGCTTCGCCATCAACGCCAGCAGCGGCGTCATCACCCGCTCGGCCACCGGCTCGCTCGACTTCGAGACCCAGACATCGATCAACCTGACGGTGACGGCAACCTCCACCGACGGCAGCACCGCCAACCAGGCCTTCACCCTCGCCGTCCTCAACAGCCCGGAGCCGGTCGCCTTCAACAACCCGCCGGATGCCAACACTGCCGCCAACCAGATTGCTCAGACCGCCGCCGCCGGCACGGCCATCGGCATCACGGCCTCGGCCAGGGATCCCGATGCCGGCTCGACGGTCACCTACAGCGTCAACGACTCGCGCTTCGCCATCAATTCCAGCACAGGCGTTGTCACGCGCTCAGGCACCGGCACGCTCAATGCGGCAACCGAGCCGTCGGTCAACCTCCACGTCACCGCGACCTCGTCCGATGGGAGCGCCGCGGGCCAAGACTATGCCGTCAGCGTGACCACAGCGCCGATTTTCGAGAAAAGGATCGCAACCAGCACCGACGACGTCGAGCAAGGTCCCAGCGGCGGGATGGACCTCACCAGCACCGATCTCGACATGGTGGTTGACGGCACCAAAGTCCAGACGGTCGGAATGCGCTTCACCGGCGTCGACATTCCCTACGACGCCGTCATCACCAGTGCCTACATCCAGTTCCAGGCCCAGAATACGAGCACCGGCGCCGTCTCGCTCCTGATCCGGGGCGAAAGCGACGAAGCCGTCCCCTTCGAGAGTGAGAAAAGCGATGTCACCTCGCGCCTGATGACGACTACTTCGGTGACGTGGACGCCACCCGACTGGACCGTGAACAATGAAGCCGCCCTTGCCGAACGCACCCCGAACCTCTCGGCAATCGTGCAGGAGATCATCAACCAGCCGGGCTATTTGCAACTCAATGACATGGCATTCGTCGTCAGCGGCAGCAGCGGCGCGCGCAGGGCCAATTCCTTCGATGGCAGCGCCACCGGCGCACCGCTCCTGCACGTCGAGTACTATGTGCCGACGACCGGCCCGGTCGCCTTCAAGCATCCACAGGACGCCGACCCTGCGGCCAACCAGATCCCCGACCTTGCCCCCGCGGGCACTTTGGTCCACATCACAGCCTCGGCCAAGGATCCGGACGTCACCGATACGGTCACCTACAGCCTCAACGACCCGCGCTTCGCCATCAATTCCAGCACCGGCGTCATCACGCGCTCTGGCACGGGAACGCTCAATGCCCAGACCGAGCAGTCGATCAACCTCCACGTCACCGCAACCTCGTCCGACGGGAGCACCGCCGCGCAGGACTATACGGTCAGCGTCGTCCCGACGACGCCGCCGCAGGTCTTGTACCGGTACGCGGTCTTTGGTGACTACGGCGACACCGATCTCTCCGGCGAGAAGGCGGTGTCGGCGATGGTCCATGCCTGGAATCCCGATTTCATCCTCACAATCGGCGACAACGTGTATGCTCCGCAGACCTTGGATGCCGCCGTCGGCCAGCAGTATCATGACTACATAGGCAACTATCAGGGCTCATACGGCAGCGGCAGCGCCATCAACCGCTTCTTCCCCACGCTAGGCAATCACGAATACGAAGAAGGCAACGTTACCAACTACCTGAATTACTTCACGCTGCCCGACAATGAGAGGTACTATGACTACCAGATCGGGCCGGTGCATTTCTTCGCTCTCAGCAGCAACAAGCAGGAGCCGGATGGCCGCAGTTCCACATCTGTGCAGGGCCATTGGATGCAAGACCTTCTCGCGAATTCCGACGCGAGTTTCGACGTCGCCTACTTCCATCACACGCCATTCAACCCGAGCGGCTCCACTGCCACCATGCGGTGGCCCTTCGAGCAGTGGGGTGTAAACGCGGTCTTTGCCGGCCATCAGCACAACTACTACCGGGAGAACCGGGACGACAACGGCGACGGCGTCTTTCTTCCGTACACGACCACCGGCCTTGGCGGAGCTGGCAAGACCGTTCCCAATGTCGGCGCCAATCTGGTGACGATCACGGACGCGGGCATGCTGATCGAGTTCTACAAGGTGAGCAGCTTCAACGGGACGACTGCAACCAGCATGCTCACGGATTCCTACTTTGTCCCGACGCCTGTAGGGCGCACGCCGACAATCGTCAACGGCGGCTACGTCCTGAACGGCACGACCGGCGCGGACTATCTATGGGGTCTGGGCGGGAATGACACGCTGATCGGGGGACGCGGAAACGACACATTGGTTGCCGGCAACCAGCACAATCTGTTCGTGTTCGCCCACGGCGACGGTCAGGACACCGTCATGAATTTCCTGCCCGGCGCCGGCACCGGCGACGTCCTCGATCTCAGAGCCTTTGGCATCTACAACACCAGCCAGTTCCTGCAGGCGGCGACAAACCAGGGCTCGAATGTCGTGGCGTCGCTGGGCGGCGGGGATCAGATCACGCTGACCGGCGTTCAAGTGGCCCAGTTCCACGACGACAACTTCCTGAGCAGTCTGCTGCTTGCGTAGGGCCGCCTTCCTGCATGCTCAAAGGTCCGCGTCGCGCGGTTCCGAAGATCAGTGCGGCGATCCATTTTGCGCTGATTTGCAGTTCGGATGATGGTCGCCCCGGCAAAGAAAAGCCCGGACCGCTCGCGGCACTTTTGCGTGCCACGAGCGGTCCGGGCTTTCAAATGACAGGCTGGAGCCCTATGTCCTCAAAACGCTGTTTTCAGCGACCATGATGGTCGAAGGGCTTACCCCTGGCCGGGAGGGCCGACGTGAATATGGTTCTTGTCCCCCCAGCCATTGCCCGGTTTTGATCCACCCG
Organism: Mesorhizobium sp. M8A.F.Ca.ET.021.01.1.1; assembly: GCF_003998025.1. Classification (NCBI taxonomy): domain Bacteria; kingdom Pseudomonadati; phylum Pseudomonadota; class Alphaproteobacteria; order Hyphomicrobiales; family Phyllobacteriaceae; genus Mesorhizobium; species Mesorhizobium sp. M8A.F.Ca.ET.021.01.1.1. The sequence continues at coordinate 14,844 of NZ_RZSJ01000054.1, read as the reverse complement.
ATTTGGCAATCGCCCTGGAGTTCAAGCTTGTGCCAAGCAAGAGCGTCACAGCCGGCGGAGTAACCGCCGCAAAACGCCCCGCCTTCTTGAGAAAGTCGCGGCGCGCTTGAGCCTCCGAGACCAGGGTCTCCTGGGTCCGTTCCGAGCGTTTTGTGCCTTCCGGTGCCATGTCAAACCTCCCACAAACTTTCTCAAATTCACGGATTCATCTTATGCCTTCTGATCCAGTACACTAGTTCTCCAAAAGGCTTAGATTTTCGTGCGAGGGTCGAAGAGCGTACGAGCGATGCGCCGCAAGAGGTACGGCGGTCCACGTCGCGCCAAACCGTAGGCGCGTGAAAACCGCCATATGCCCCACGTCAAATTACCGACCAGTCGCAGAGGGGCGCCAATGACGGGGTGGGTCGCCGTGAAGACGCGCCTCCAGTGCTGGAAACGGACGATCGGGCGTTTTGCACATTTTTCCGGGATTCGGGTTCCAAAGAAATGGTGCATGGCCAGGAGCTGGGTTTCGAGCGCATTGCGGGCGCTCCGGTCCGACATAGAACCCTGCAGTGACATCCAGTCCACGTCCTCGTTTTCCGCCAATCGAGCCAAGTCATGGAGGTGCCTGAGATCTATCCTTCCGCGCCAATAATCTCCCTCCTTGAGAAGGTCGTGTACCATCCAGTGCATGGCGCGAGACTGAACGGGAGGAATTTTCACCCGAAGGCCGTCTCGCTGGATGAGCTTGGGGGAGTGATAGCAGTCCGCTCGGGTAGACCGGAGCTCCAGCATTCCGGCGTCCTGCTGGCGGGCCATGCCTCGACCCCCCGCTACATCGACGTAGCCAAGCTCTTCAAGACAGTCTCTGGCGACCTTCTCTTGGCGTGGATTCACGGCTAGATCGAGGTCACTCGTCATCCTGCTGGGGACCAGGCCGGCCGGCGAAAGGAACAGGGGAACGGCCCCCTTGAGCAGGAGCGGAGAGATATCGCTGCGGTTGAGGGCGGCAACGGCTTCACCCAGTTGGGTACGCAACCGCAGATTTCGTTCCCGATTGCAGTCGTGAACGAACCGAAGGTACTCGCGCACGTCCTCTGGCAGCTGGTGGATTTGTCCGGCGCGCGCCAGGGACGAGAACAAATCGGGTGTAAGCAGAGTGCGATTTGCCAGAGCAATCACGGCCTGCCAGTCAGCCCTGTCCGTCGGAGTGCCGCGAAGTCCGGCGACCAACGCCTCAAGTGCGTTGCCCCTGTTGCCCCTGCTTATCATCGACACGCTTCCGAGATAAGGCGTACCGCATCATCAAGCCCCGAATAGGTCAGGCAATAGGTTTCCGTCGATCCGATGAGTTGGGTCAGCGCTTCGAACGCGGTGACACCCAGCTCTCCGCCGGGCGCAAGCGCGCCATTGAGAAGGCCGCGCAATGCGTGAGCTGGATCGATCGGCTCCAGGCTGGCTTTCGAGTCACGGCCTCGACGGAGCAGGACCACACAGCCAATGTGCAGGGGAGCGGGAGGCAAGGGCACGAACGCCTTGGGCACGGCAAATCGTACACGCTTGCGGTCAGGGCGGCGACAGATCGGAACGGCATCAAGGCCGGGGCAGTATTTGGCCAGCAACGGCCATGCTCCCGCCTTGACCGCCGGGGCAAACGGAAGGCCAACGCCATGCCCCCTAGAGTCCAGCAGCGTCACATCATCGGCGACAAAGCCAAATCCTGCATGGACCAGTGCCAAGGTCAGCGTCGTCTTGCCCGCGCCCGGATTGCCACAAAGAAGGACGATGCGTTCATTTCTGAGAAGCGCAGCCGCGTGGAGGGCAAGTTCATAGGCGCCGTAATCCAGAACCTCGGTCAGCAATTGCCCCTTCAGCATGACGGGTAATTCGTCGAGGGAGCAGGACAAAATCCACTTGCCATCCCGCAGCAGATGGACTCTCCCTCCCTGCCCAACCACCTCGAGCAGTACGTCGGCAGTATCTCCTTTGACCTCAAGGTGGCGAAATACGGAAATCGCGGGAAAGGCGCAGGCTGCCGGATAGACGATGCGTATGTTGAGGCCCGCGACTGCGACCACCTGGCTCACAGGCTTTTCAGCTGACGAAGTAGACAACGGCGCGCAGGGCCGTATCAGGTTCAGCCGCTGCCAATCCTCGAGTGCAGCCTCGACATGCCTGTCTGCCTCAAGTCTATCAACGCCACTGCGCGCCATCTCGACCGAAATGGCGTGCGGTGGCATGCCTTCTTCCAGAGAGCGCCAGATGTCGGCAGCAGTATCGTTGACGGCGAAAATGGCGTTCTGGGAAGGGCTGAACAGGATATTTTGTCCCCTGACACGTACCAACCGCCCTAGGATCACAAACGTCGCAGAATTCCAATCGGCCGGGCCTGATGCCACCACAGTTCTGTCAATCGCGTCGTGCTGATTCATCGCCGTGACGGTCCAAGCTGTTGTTGCCAGCGGTGCATTCAATGGGCGAGCGCCAAATGCCTTCGCAGTTGGAGTAATCGTTGCCGAGCGCTGCGACTTCTCACAGCACTTCGTCAGAGAACCGGACCACGTCCTGATGCGCCGCGACCCATTGGGAACGGACCTTGTTCCAATAGCCGCGGGCGTCGGCGCCCGTCAGCAATCTGAAACCAGACGGTGGCAGTGGCAATGCGGAAGGGATCGGCTCGTCGGGCAGCCACAGCAGCACATTGTCGCGGCTTTCAATCGTCAGCCGCCATGTTCTTTCCAGGCGATGGAATCCACGCATGTTGGCCGCGGCCAATGCGAAAACCGATTCCGTGATCCTCAACCTGGGCGACTGATCGACAGCCTTGATCGGCGCCTGATGTGTGATTTCGCCCTTGGACAGAAAGGCATGCATGCGAATGAGGGATTTGTCGACCCGCACCGTTTGCCCCGTTCCGTCCCGTTCGTTTGACGCAGGGTCCAGGCTGATCCCCGAGAAACATCCGTCGAACAGGCAATCTTCAATGATGCCGCTGAGGAGATAGTCGTTCTCCACCGCATCATCCCTGATTTCGCTGAGCCAGCACCCTTTTAGCCGAAAACCGTCGGCGTGCTCGGCGAGGCGAATGCCATCCCAGCAGCGACGGGCACGCACCCCCTCAATTGTCGCATCGGTGGTTCCGTCCCTGACAAGCAAAGCCGCGCTGTTGCAGTAGGTGTCCCGCCAATCAGACGTTAGCGGTACCTGGCCGTCGAAGCGGCCGCCGACAAAGCGAACCCCTGGACAGTTGCGGATGACGACGGGATAGCGATTGACCGGCAACGGCCCCTCGTCGCAGCCCATCGCCGCATTGGGATCGCGGTTTCTGCTGTTGGCAACTGTGAAGGAAGCATTTCGAGCGTTGATTGTTGCTCCCGGCTGCAGGTTCCGTATCGATTGCTGTTCGAAGCCATAGTCACCTGCCAGAACGAACTCCTTGCCTGCCGGCGTTTGTCCGCCTTGCGCTTGGCACGAGCCCGGCAACAGAGCGATTAGAGGATACAAGCCGGCGACGCCCATGAGTGAACGGCGGTTCATTGTGGTGCTCATTGGCGTGCCGAACCGCTCAGCCGATGTCGTTCGAGGCAGGCCGGAAGCACCACCTCAAGAACCCTTTCGGCGACATCTTCGGGCGATGCCAACCTTTCCACGTCGACCGCCGCCAGCACGCCGACGTGATCCTCCGTTTCCATTCTTCGCTCAAGGTCGGCCAAAATCTGGCGGCAAGCACAATCCGCCGCCGACCAAAGATGACGGTCGCAGTCAGGAGATGCCCTTTGTATCCGCGAGGACCTATCGCCCCTTTTCAGAAGTCGACTTCGTGCTAGGCGAATCTCACCGCGCAGATGGACAAAAACCATGTCATGCACGCCAATGGCGAGCAGGATGTCAAACCACTTCTCCGAAGTTTCGCGGTGCTTACTCTTGAGCAATACGGACAGGAACCCCTGCAGAAGCCCCTGATCCATTATGATGATGGTATCCTTTCCTTGCCTCTCGGTCTGAATATAGGCAACCAAAACCGAAAGGTTCCAGATAACCCTGATTACATCGACAACCGATGATTGCCCGCTTTCGATGACAAAACGTGCAATTCGGGCGAGCAGCGAGCGAAACTGACGGTCCTTGAGCCTTGGGGTAACAATACCGATCCTGTGGATTTGGCGGTCGATGAACGCTCTTGTCCCCCACGCTAATTGCACATCGCCTGCCAGCGGGCCGCACCGTCGCAAGTCGTTCGCCAACAGGGTGGAGGCCGTGGTTTTTCCGATCCCAGGGAGACCAAAAAATTCCACGAATCGAATGTCTGTTTGAAGTGGGCGTGGTTCGACGCTTGGCGGCAAGCCTGCCGTCAGGTCACGGACTGTGTACGAAGCCATGGGGATCAGGGGATAAAAGTTGGTTTTCCGAAGATTGAAAAAACAGTTCAATATTGAAATAGCTGGGACCCTGGAACCGCGTACAATTTCGGACGCTCAGGGCCGGTCTGCAGTGATCGTTGGATGCCGCGGTAGAAGATGAGCAAAGCCAACGGCAGCCAGAAGAATGGCGCTGTCGATGGACCGAAGGAGTCGCTCATCTGGTTTGCGATGATGTAGTTCCACAGGGAAACCGACGTTCCAAGCACCATCACATTCACTTCCGCCGCATGGTCGCCCCCCCTGTCATTGCCGAACAATGTGCAGAACACGACCCTGGAAAGATATGCCATGACCACGAGAACCAGCATCGACACCAACGCCAAGCCGGGCACTCCCAGTGTTCTAAAGAAGTCAATGAACAGATTATGGCTGTGGGGCGCGATATCTTCCACCCATTGCCCTGCCCCCACACCCGTGAACGGGTGCGACAGGCCGAGATCGATCGATATGGACCACAGTCGCTGCCGCGATACCACCGAATGCGCCTCGCCTCCGGAAAGTTGAATGGCCAGCAGGCCGTAAGCCCGTGGATTTAGGAACTGCAATGTCAGCAGGCTCGCTTCGAACAATATCGGAGCGGCAATGGTTCCCACGATTACCTTTAATGGATTCTGCTTTCTTCTGATTAAATATATACTGTATAGCGCAAAGAAAAGACCAAGGCCCACCACGCCGAGGACGAAGTTTGTCTTCGAACCCGATTTCACCAAACCCAGGAGCACCGCAGCGAGGCAGCCGGTAAGGAGAAGTCGGTACCGGCGGGATGTGACCAGCTTCGCCGCGACAAGCGGCAGACCAGCCGACAACGCGATCCCGAGTTGGTTCGAGTGCTTGAAATAGCCTTCAGCCCGATCGGCGAATCTGGCATCGCCCAGCCCGATTGCGACAAGACAGGATGTTACGACAGTCATGATGACTATGGTCGTCACAACCCTGTCGATTGCCACGAGACCCTTCGGTCTCATGGAGATTGCCGCGACCGCTGGAATGATCGCGAAACCAAACACTTGTGAGAAAACCGCGCGCATCGTCCTCATCGGATTGTCTGCGTAGAGCATCGACAGTAGAGAGAGAACGATGATGACAGCAGATATCGTCAGCACCGCAGTCGTCAGGGCGGCCTCAATCCGATGGAGGCGTCTTGCTGTTTCCGCGTAGGTACCGACACTTAGCAAAGCGCAGAACAGTGCCAGCAAGAAGGAAAGCGAGCCATCCGTTCCGGCAATCCGCGTGGCGCCAGGGAACCAGATGGACAGGATCAGCAAAAGGACAGATACCTGAAGCATAAGTAGAATGTCACACTAGAGGCATTATGCGGGGACTGCGCGCCGACGCAGGCTCGCGTCGATGAGCAACGTCCAGAGCCTTGTTGTCCTGAATAGCCGCACTGATAAACACAGGCTTGGCGTCCGGATCATAAATCATTGCATGCTGCCGCACGGCGGGTGAAATTCCGCATACCTATTTCCAAGCAGCGTAGGCTTGGCGGGTGGACAAGGAAATGAGCGAAAAGGGGGCATTCGGACAGGGTGCTCTACGCCTTTTGTGTAGCGCGGGGGAGTGTACGGCGATTTCCGCCCCTCGACCGCTCGTCGGCGAGGCGGTGCAGCCGGATTGAGTGTTGGTACCGATTCGCAGATGTGGGAGACTTGGAGATGGCACACTGAGTCTTCCACCCATAGGAGATCGCCGTGCTTTGGGGCCTTGTCGTCGTCGGTGTTATCGGCATTTTGCTGGGATTTCGTTTTCGAGCTGCCGCGCTCATCATCATGACCGCGGTGACAGTCGTGGGCGGCGTCGTTGCAGGCGGCATCGGCAGTGTATTTGACTGGCACCACCTCATCTCAATCCTGCTTCTCGTTGTTGTTCTACAGGGGGCCTACTTGCTCGGCCTCTTCCTGGGCGTAGTCTGGCGCCAAGGCATGTCACGTGAGCAGTAATGGTCTGCGGCTGCCATTTCGCCGCGGCCGACCGGCGCCGCACCTTTCGCCATTGCGGTCGCGGCAGCACGCTGCGGTTTTTAGGCAGAGCAAAGCATCGGGCAAGAATTTGCGATGCGCATTAATCAAGACGCACGATCGAATTTCATCACGGCGCCCACAGTCCGGACGAGAATGACAACATCGGCCCATAGGGACCATTCCCGCACATATCGGCTGTCGATAGAGACACGACTGGGATAATCCATTGCGTCTCTGCCAGCCACCTGCCAAAGGCCAGTTAACCCAGGCCGGGTTTTTAGATAATCGATCGCAGAGGAGCCGTAACGTTGAAGTTCGTCGGGAACGACCGGACGAGGGCCGACGCAACTCATCTCGCCGCGCAGCACGTTGATGAGTTGAGGCAACTCATCCAGGCTCGACTTCCTGAGAATGTGCCCCAGGAATGTGATCCGCGGGTCATTCTTGAATTTCCAATTCTGCTCCCACTCCTTGGCGGCTTCGGGATTGCTCGCGAGATAGTCTGCCAGAACCCGCTCCGAGTTGGCCACCATGGTCCTGAATTTGTAACAGGCGAAGCGCCTGCCGTTGAATCCGATCCGGGTGTGTGAGAACACCGCCGGTCCGCCGTCGGTCACCAATATCAAAAGGGCAACCGCCAGCATGACCGGAGCAGCAAGGACAAGCGCGATCAATGCGACAGTGATGTCCACCATTCTTTTGCGCCGGCCTCCAAGCGGACGGAGGTTTTGGCCGATGTGGATACCAGCTCTGCGGCGCTTTATGTCGAATGCGCTGATTGTCATGGGATTTCACCAAGAAACGCTGTTGGTGTTGCTGCCCAACTTCACAGCGGCTTGTCATTCTTCGCAAGAGAAGCAAAGGAGGTAGCGGCGTACCCGGCGCCCGTTACTCCTAAGCCTGATCCACGCGTCGCTGGTGTAGTGTCTTTAAGCCTTCTGATCAAACGGCGTATCACCTAGCATCCGTTTGCTGCGGTAGCAGTTCGGGCAGGTTCGGCTGTATTGCCAGAGCCTGCATTGGACCTGGCGCAGCCGCCAAGAGATCGGAGTGCCAACCAGATCCAGGCAGTCATGCTCGTGGCGATACAGGAACCACGTTTGCTAAATGCGCGAGGCCGCAAAGGCATCCGTCAAAAAACAATGCAGGAAATGCACGTGCATCGTGCCAAGACAAGATCCGGCAGGGCGGTTGATCCGCTTAAGGGACATTGCAGGCTTATTTGATAGTGGAGCGCGCAACCTAGTGCCCAGCTTGATGCCTTTACCACATGATTTTGCCGGAACGTCGTCTGCTCGTGATGTTCTCGAGATCGACCCTGCCGAAATGCTTGCTATCGTGCGCAAGCAAATAGGCTTGCTTGATCTCGATCTCTCCGGCCTCACCGTGGTCGTTGGCGCCACGACGGGATATCAAGCTGTGACTGCCACAGCGGCGGCGCTCGCCAATGCCAGCCGTGTCGTTGCGCTCACGCGCACATCTTCCAGACATCCAAGCCTGGCGGCCATCGCAGATGCGACGTCGGCATTTGCCAAACACGCTAGGGTCTCCAAACGCGTTGAAGTGACGAACCGGATCGACAGCCGCAAATGGCAGGATGTCGACCTCGTCACGAACTGTCTGCAGGTCGCCCCGATTTCGAGATCGCTCATCGAACTCTTACCCTCGCATGCGGTTGTTTCGCTAATGGCTGAACCATGGGAGCTTCGTCCGGGCGTTGTGGACTTCAACGCCTGTGACGAGGCCGGCATCAAAGTCGCGGCTCCCAATCTGAGCCACCCAGCCATAAACCTGCTGCCGGAATTCGCGCGGTTGTGCTGCATCTTGCTCCGCGATGCCGGTGTCGATCACCGTGCCGCGAGGCTCGCCATCGTCTGTGACACGCCCTGTGCCCCGTCCCTCGAGCGTACGCTAAGCGAGGGTGGGGCGAGAGTAAGTGTTTTTTCGCACCCCATGCTCCTGACTGACGATGCATGGGATGTGATCGTGGTCGCGATGAGGCCAACTGACAAACCACCAATGGACATCAACTGCCTGGGCCGTATTGCCCGGAACTCTCACCAAGCGCTACTGGTGCAGTTCAGCGGCGGGGTCGATCGCTCAGCCGCCAGCTATTTCGGCCTCAGCATCTGGCCACCGAAGCGACCCACCCGTGGTCAGCTAGGCCTTCCCCTTGACGCACTCGGACCGGCTCCAATGGTCCGCAGACTGACGGGTGGGCTGAAGGCCGCCGAAGCCGCGTATCGTGGCGCGGAGCTAGCAGGGGACAGCGTTGGATTTCTCGTAACAGCGGCGTCCGCGACGGTTGGCTAAGAACGTGCCTCGACACACGCCGAGCCAGCCCGTTTCGCGAAACCGCTCGGACGAGGCCATCGACCTTAGATCAGAACGCCGAACCCCTGGTCCCGCCCTTAACGCACCTGTTATTGCCAGAGCCGGCCAGGCAAAGACCGATCCGAGGCAGCCTTCAAAGCAACATTTGTCTAAGCTTGTACGCTACCTCGGTGCGGTTGGTAGCCTTGAGCTTTTTCATGATATTTCGGATGTGGACTTTGACGGTGCTCTCGCACAGGTTGAGCTCGTAGGCAATTATCTTGTTCGCCTTGCCTGTCCTGAGCGCCTCCACAACCGCAGCTTCGCGTGTGGTGAACATGCCGGAGAGCGGACGGACACCGTTTGCGGTCGAGTGGATGATCTCTCGCAGCGCCAGCACGCAGCTGGCGGGTACAAAGATCCCTCCGGCACGAGCAAGACCAATGGCCTCGGCAGCGACCTTCACCGTCACGCTTGTGGGAATATAGCCTCGGGCGCCGCATTCGAGAGCCGCGAGAACCTCCCCTGGCTCATCGGAATCCACCACGACGATTACGGGTACGGTGCCAAACTCGGAAATTAAGTGCGCAAGTTCCGCCCGAACACTCTGGTCCGTGACCTTCCTGGCGCCAAGAATTACGAGGATCGCGGACGGCTCCTCGTCCCCGCCAATGTGCTGGATTTCGTCAAGCGATCCTACCGCGCTAACGCGCAAGGTGGGATTGTGTTCGATAAGGCCGCGCGCAAGGCATTCACGCTCAAGCGCTCGCTTGTCGACAATCATAACCAAGCCTTCGCTCGGACGTCCTTCGTCGAGATCGGACCTGCCAAGACCATTCGCGTCCGGCAGATGTCCATTGTGTAACGGTTTTGTTGCATCGTTCCAAAAATCGGAAATTTGTCCCATCGCCTTACTTACTCCTCTCGGCCGTCGACTTTGCTTTCTCCCTTCTTGTCATGGCTACCTCGCAAAGCTTGTCGAAGGCATGAACAATACGCTCGTTCACCGTGTGTCAGACTGCCTGCACACCAACGCGGAATAGATTCAAGGAGTAGGCCATGCGCCGTCCCAAGGCACCGACGTATGGCTTCCCTGTCCTGTAGAGGTAACCCAACCTGAGAGGCATAGTACGATGCTGTGGAAAAGGCGCATTAATCCTGGTTAACAATTTGGTAATTATATCTTAGCTAGCTAATATACCAGACCCCAATGGCTTTGCGCAGGTCTGATTCCCCATTCAGGCCGGGCGTGCGACTGTCTCATAATCGGGGGCGGTCCGGCCGGCTTGGCTGCCGCGACATATCTCGGGCGTTTTCGCCGCCGGGTCATGGTCGTCGACGCCGGCGAAAGCCGCGCGAGGTGGATACCCGTAAGCCATAACTGCCCTGGTTTTCCGGACGGCATTTCGGGCGTAGATTTGCTTGAACGACTGCGACAACAGGCCCTGACGGGCACCGTTGACCTTATCGACGGTACAGTTACCGCTCTCCGGCGCGATGGCCCCGATTTTGTCGCCACGGCGTCGTTCGCCGTTCGGGCTCGCGCGGTGCTGTTCGCTACGGGCATCGTCGACACGCTCCCGAACACTCCGGATGCGGCCAGCATGATCGCAATAGGATCGATGCGGCTGTGTCCGGTCTGTGACGCTTACGAGGTCATCGACAAACGTGTCGCCGTGATCGGTCCGGCAGACCAGGCGACAAAAAAGGCCCTGTTCATGCAGACCTATTCAAGCGACGTCACTATACTGGCGACCGACGCGATATCAGGCCTTGACCCCGCCACGGGCGAACTCCTCAAAGCGGCTGGCGTCAGGGTGGAAGAATGCCTGCCGGATTCCGTACGGGCTGCCGGTCCGCGGGCTCGGGTAAGCCTGCGTGACGGCAGATCGCTTTCATTCGACACGATTTATCCTGCCATGGGTTGCACCATACGCTCAAAGCTCGCCATCGATCTCGGCGCGGAATGCGACGGCGCCGGCAATCTCGTGGTGGACTCGCACCAGCGCACCGGCATAGCCGGCCTTTATGCCGCAGGGGACGTGGTCGATGAAATCAACCAGATTGCGGTCGCGTTCGGGCACGCGGCAATCGCCGCCACCGACATGCACAACTATCTTGCAACGACGGACTAAAGCGGCGCGCTTGTACGGAAGCGGTCGGCGCGATGTCGGCTTGAGGGTGACCGCTGGGCTTATTTCAATCTCCGCAATTTTTGTGCGGTGCAGCAACGAAATTGCTGCGAGCGCGTTGCACTCACGCCCTTCAACCCGGAGGTTCAAATAGAAGGACGGGCCAATTGCGAAAAGTCTCCGATACGATTGCGCGCCTCAGGGCACTGCGCGCGCAACAAAATAGGCACCCCGTCTCATTCACATCCGTCGATCGCCTCTCCACCCTCGAAAATTTCGGCTCCAATCCGGGCGGATTACGGGCAAGATACTATCGACCAGATGACCTCGCCGAAGGCGCGCCGCTCGTCGTCATACTGCACGGTTGCACCCAGAACGCCGTCGGCTACGACTACCACTCGGGATGGTCCCAACTCGCCCAGCAGATCGGTTTCGGGCTTCTCTATCCCGAGCAACAACGCGCCAACAATCCCAACCTCTGCTTCAACTGGTTCCTGCCTGGGGACACTGCGCGCGATCGCGGCGAAGTCCATTCGATCCGGCAGATGATCGAGACGATGGTCATTACGTACGGCCTTGACCGGCAGCAGATATTCGTTACCGGTCTTTCGGCGGGCGGGGCCATGGCGGCGGCAATGCTCGCCACCTACCCTGAAGTGTTTGCCGGCGGCGGCATCATTGCCGGTCTGCCCTTCGGTTGCGCCACAACCATTCCTGAGGCGTTCGACCGCATGCGCGGCCACGGCGGCCCGTCCGAGCAAGAATTGCAGCGGCTTGTGCGGAAAGCCTCCATGAACAATGAACAGTGGCCCAGGATTTCGATCTGGCAGGGTTCCGCCGATCGCACTGTGGCGTCCGTTAACGCGGAGTCCATCGCTGCCCAGTGGCGCGGCGTGCACAAACTCGCCAAGGCGCCGACCCATTCGACGAGCGAGCGCGGACGAAGCAGGCAAGTTTGGGCTGACGAAGCCGGAGAAGTGAAGATCGAGATAAATATGATTGACGGCATGGGTCACGGCACGCCCGTCGGGCAGGGCCTCGGCATGGCCGGACCTTACATGCTCGACGTAGGAATCTCTTCAACCCAGGAGATAGTGCAGTTCTGGGGTCTCGGCGATGTCGACGACGCGCGAGCGTCAGCCAGGGCGAGGCCCGCTTCGCCAAGGTTAGCTACGCCAAGGACCGACATGACGCCATCAGCATTTCATCTTCGGGCAGCGTCGAAGGGACAGGCGAAGGCCAGGCCTGCGGAACCGGTTCTGGATGACTTGCACGGGTCGAGGGCTCAACCCCTACAGAAAGTCATCCAGGACGCTCTGCGCTTGGCGGGCCTGATGGAGTAGGCATAACAGTCATTGCTCTCAGTGAATAGCTGAGCGGAGCCTAGCTCTTGCACAATGGAACGCGGTCGACTTCGTAAGCGTTGACTGCCATTCAGCGAGTGGCGGTATGCACCTTATCCAAATCCTGCTTCCCCGAGCCGACAACGATGGCCGGCCTTTCGCGCGGGAAGATTTCGATCGGGTAAAGGAGGAATTGGCGAACCGATTTAAAGGCGTTACGGCTTATCTTCAGGCCCCTGCAGAGGGCCTGTGGCTGCAAGGCGCGGAATCTGCCCGAGACGACATCATTATCTTCGAGGTGATGGCCGAGGAACTCGAGCTGGCGGACTGGCACGACCGGCGCGCGGAACTCGAACGAAGATTTCGGCAGGACGAGGTTATAATCCGCTACATGCCTATCGGGCTCGTCTAGACAGCTCCGTGTGTTCATCGCGACCTGCAAGCGTTACTGGCGCATGAGGCATTGTGGTTTGGTCCCGAAGCCCGCGCAGCGTCCTTGCCCCTCTAGGCCACGAACTAAAATGGTTCGTGGCGCCCAAGGCTAATCGTGACACGGCGCTGCCTAGCCGTGCCTGGCAACGAAATTGTCGATCGGCCCGGTTAAGGAGTGGGCCTCTTGCCGGATCATCTCATCATCCCAGTCCCACCAGCGGATTACCAGCATCTTGGAGATGATTTTGGCCGGGAAACGGAGGCGAATGGTTTTGGCGGGATTCCCCCCGACAATCGTGTAGGGCGGCACATCTTTCGTCACCGTGGCCTGGGCTCCGACAACGCCGCCGTCCCCGATCTTCACTCCAGGCAGAATTATTGCCCGTCTGCCAATCCAAACGTCATTTCCGATCGTTATTCCTCGCCGTCCGCTGGGGTCTTTAAACGGGGGCTTCCCCAGCATCTTCGAAGGGGCGAAGGAAGTAGTCGCGCATGTCGTTGGATGGTTCCCACTGCAAAGAAACATCACTTCGTCGGCGATGGAGCAAAACGAACCGATCTCAAGTGGCGCCTCAGGACTGCACCCGAAGATCTTAAGGCCGTTGTCGATGCCAAAAGTATGGCGCCCCAGCTTGGTATCTTTCGGTACTGGGTGGCGTCTATTGCGCAGCCAAATGGTCAGCTTCGACATGGTTGCTCCGCCATGAACACTTGGACGCGAATAGCACGCTGGCAATCATCCAGTCCACATCCTGCCAACTCAGAGGGTCGTTTCGGCAAGCAGTCTGCCCGCCAGCTGCGCCGAGATGCTTCAGTCGATCAGTCATCCCTGGAACCTCTCGGTGCCAAGCGATCTTGTCGCCGACCTTCATCCCTCGGTGTCGACTTCGATGAGCGTGATCTTGACCTGCGGCTAGCACCGACTGCAGTCGAATTCCGCCTTCAACCTGAGCATTCGCGACCGCGTCTTTCGCATTGGCAGCCGGCGTGGCGCATGCAACCGAGATCTCGTTCTGGACTTGGCGCCAGGAAGACAAGGCCGCCTAGAACGAATTTTTTGCCGATTTCACCAAGGAGAACCCGGACATCCATGTGAAGTTTGAGTCGTTCCCGGATGAGATCTACCCAACCATCGTCTCGACGGCGCTGGCCGCCGGCAAGGCGACGTCATCCACACCCATGCCTATGGCTGGGATCGACCCGATAACCAATGCGTTGTTTCCATCATGTTTTTTACGTTTACGAGTTCAATCTGTATCACGGATCATCGCCCGATCAGTCGAGATCAAACCGCATGGCGAGCGCCTTCGAGCACAACGATCTCAAGACGGCTTTGGCCCTCTAGGGGCAGTTGGTGCGCCCTGGTCTTTGAGCGGCTCCCGCCATGTTCTTGGCGAGCCCGACCAGACGCAGCACAGCCCGCTTTGGATTGGAACCGAGCCACAGGCCCCTAATCGAACTGACGCTGTTTTTCCCGCGAAGCGGCTTCCACAGGGCAGAATCGGTAGCGACTGTCCTGGCATAGCTCGCCTCGGCCAAGGTGACGCCTTGCCCCAGTCCCACCTGGAAGATGACCGTCGCTTGGTTCGCGTGACACGCATGAACGGTCGGACCGCCACCGGCCGCAATGCGTTCGAGCAGGCACAGGTCCGACGGCGGCCCTTCCAGCCCGATCGGGACGAGCAGAGGCATGTCCGCGAGGTCGGACCATCTGAGCACCGGCCTCTCGACAAGAGAATGACAGGACGGCAGTAGCACGAAGAGGCGTTCTTGCCAGAAGACTTCGCTGCTGCAGAATTTGGCGGTGCCAGTGTGATGTGTGAACACGAGGTCGAAGCACCTGCGGCGTATTGCAGAAAGGCACTGGCCCGATGGGATATCCTCAATGGTCAAGGTTATGTCCGGGTACAGCTTGCCGAAACGCTCGATGAGGCATTTGAGGAATTCTCCGCCTGTCACCCAGCACAGCCCAATCCGGAGTGTCTTGGCATCCTTGTTATCGCGCACACGCTCGGCGAAAGCATCGAGCAGGCCGTCGTAGTGAGCGCGCACGATTTCGATCCAGGCGCGGCCTGTCTTCGTCAACCGAACGCCGCGCACATCGCGCTCGAACAGTTGCATGTCGAGTAGCTGTTCGAGTTTGACGACGTTACGGCTGACCGAGGATTCCTGGACCCTCAGGGCTATTGCGGCCTGACGCATGCTGCCGTGATCCATGGCCGCAAAAGCGTAGGTCAGCAACTGAATAGCATTCCCGTTC
>NZ_RZSJ01000549.1:0-4099 GCF_003998025.1 Mesorhizobium sp. M8A.F.Ca.ET.021.01.1.1 | reverse complement strand
GCGCGCCGCGGCCAGGCAGAAATTCTGGTCGTAGGGCAGTTGTTCGCCCTCGGTCTCCATGCGCAATGGCCGCGCCTGGCGAAAATCGAAAGGCGTGCCGTCGACCGGCTTCACCACGCCGGTCGGGATCATGTCGCCGTCGACAGGCAGATAGGCACCGGCGTTCAGCATCATCCTGTGGTCGAGAATGTCGCCCGTGCCGCCATCATCGAGGTTGAAATAGGAATGCTGGGTGAGATTGCACGGCGTCGGCTCCTCGCAGGTCGCCGTCAGTTCGACGCTCAGCGTGCCGGGAATTTTCAGCCGGTAGGTGCAAGTAACGTCGAGCGCGCCGGGAAAGCCCATCGCACCGTCGGGATCATGCAGCGTCAGAGTGACGAAATCCCTGCCGTGCAGCGAAACCGTCCATGGTCGGTGGGAGTAGCCTTGCGAGCCGCCATGCAGCGTATGCTTGTCGAGGAAGTTGCGCTCGGTCTGGTAGCGGTTGCCGCCAATTGTGAAGCGGCCTTCGCCGATGCGGTTGGCGTAGCGCCCGACCACGGCCCCGAAGAAGCCAGTGTCGGTCTCATAGGCCTCCAGATTGTTGTAGCCGAGGACCAGCGGCGCGTCGTGCCCGGTCAGGCGCAGGTCCTGGACGATGGCGCCAAGCCCGATGATGTTGGCGGTGAGGCCGCCGCCCCTGATCGTAAAGCGGCGGATCGGTTCGCCTGCCTGTGTCGTGCCGAAAACCTCGCCGTCCTTCATCGTCATGCCCGCAAATGCCAGTGGATCCAAAGGACTTCGGCTGGTTGTTCAGCCTGGAGCAGGTTTACCAGCCTGCCCCACGCACTAGCCTATCAGAGCCCGAGGCCGCCGATGCACACATATTTGGTATCGAGGTAATCCTCGATGCCCTGATGTCCGCCTTCTTTGCCGAGGCCCGATTCCTTGACGCCGCCAAACGGTGCTTCAGGTGTGGTGATCAGCCCTTCATTGACGCCGACCATGCCGTATTTCAGGCCTTCCATGACCCGGAAGGCGCGGCCGAGATCGCCGGTGTAGAAATAGCAGGCAAGGCCGAATTCGGTGTCGTTGGCGAGCGCGATGGCTTCTTCCTCGGTTTCGAACTTGAACACCGGTGCGACCGGGCCAAAGATCTCTTCCTTCATGAAGCGCATTTTCGGCGTCGCATTGGCGATGACCGTCGGCTGGAAGAACGAACCGCCCAGTGCATGGCGATGACCGCCGGCGACGACCTTGCCGCCCTTTGAGGTGGCATCGGCGATCAGTTCCTCGACCTTCTCGACCGCCTTCTCGTCGATCAGCGGCCCCTGCTGGACGCCCTCTTCGAGGCCGGAACCGACCTTCAGTCCGTTGCTGGCCGCGGCGAGCTTTTCGACGAACTTGTCGTACACACCAGCCTGGACGAGGAAGCGGTTGGTACAGACGCAGGTCTGGCCTGAATTGCGATATTTGGCGGTGATCGCGCCGGCAACGGCACGCTCGATATCGGCGTCGTCGAAGACGATGAACGGCGCGTTGCCGCCGAGTTCCATCGACACCTTCTTGACCGTGACCGACGACTTCTGGATGAGAAGCTTGCCGACCTCCGTCGAGCCGGTGAAGGTAATCTTCGACACCAGCGGATTGGCGCAGATCTCGTCACCGATCTCGCTCGCCGAACCGGTCAGGATGTTGACGACGCCCTTGGGGAAGCCGACCTCCTCGGCCAGCGCGCCCCAGGCCAAGCCGGAATAAGGCGTCTGCGAGGCCGGCTTGACGACCGCGGTGCAACCGGCGGCAAGTGCGGGACCAAGCTTGCGGGCCAGCATCGAGGACGGGAAATTCCACGGCGTGATGGCGGCAATGACACCGACCGGTTCCTTGGTCACCAGGATGCGGCGGTCCGCCCATGGCGAGGGTACGACGTCGCCATAGGTGCGCCGGCCTTCTTCGGCGAACCACAGGATGTAGGCGGCGGCCGAACCGATCTCGCCCTTGGACTCGAACAGCGACTTGCCCTGCTCGATGGTGAGGAGTTCGGCCAGCACGTCCTGATTGTCCATCATCGCGTCATGCAGCTTGCGCAGCAGCTTGGAGCGCTCGAGCGCGGTGGTCTTGCGCCATGACTTGAAGGCGGCGTCGGCAGCCTCGATGGCACGGCGTGTCTCGGCCTTGCCCGACTTCGGCACGGTGCCGATCTTGAGGCCGGTAGCTGGATTGTTCACATCGACCGTCTGGCCGCTGTCGGCCTGGACCCATTCGCCGTTGATGAGATTGGCCTGGCGCATGAAATGGCTGGTTTTCTGAAGCATGGTCTAGCCTCCGTTCGGCGCTCGCGGGCCGCTATCTGGATGTCTTCGGTAAAGCGCAGGCAGGGCCGCACGCTGGAGCCATTGCTCTTAACCTAGGGAAAGCCCCGCAAGCAATCGCAAGATGGCATATAGGGGTTGGACCAGCGCAAGACGAGAGCGGGTTGGCGCAGCTGTCGCCAACCTCACCCGAAAACATGCAGGACAACCGTCAGCCAGAAAGCAGTAGTGATGACCGCGCAAGCAGTGGCGATGGTCATCTGGTTCGATGCTAGCGCCTGGCCGGTGTTGAACTGGACGGCGATGAGATAGGAATTGATGCCCGACGGCAGCGCCGCCACCACGACCGCCACCTTGGCCGTCAACGGCGGCAGGCCGAGCAGCCAGACGAAGGCAAGAACCAGCGCCGGCATCAGGAACAGCTTCAGCACCGAAAGTACCAGCGCTGGCCGGACATTGCCTGATATGCCGAAGCGGCGCAGGCTGAGCCCCATGGCAAACAGCGCCACCGGCCCGGCCGTGTTGGCCAGCGCATCGACCAGTCGCATGACGAGGGCCGGCAGCGGCACGCCGCTGATGCGCCATGCCAGCCCCAGCAGAATGCCGATGATCAGCGGATTGATGAACAGCCGTCTCAGGAAGCTGCGCAGGACCCGTAGCGGATGCACATGTTCGCCGCTGCCTCGGCCGAACATCTCGAACAGCACGATCGAGGCCATCATCATGATCGGCAGATGCACCGAGACCAGCAGCGACAGAACTTCGAAGCCGCTCGGACCGAATATGCCAAGGATGAAGGGAGCGCCGAGCAGCACGACATTGGAGTAGGCGGACGATACGCCGCCGACGACCCCGGCGCGCGCGTCGCGTCCGAATATCCGCGTGGTGACGAGATGGCCCGCCGCCCAGGTGATCGCCGCGGCGGTGAAATAGGCGCCCCATAGTGGCCATGGCGCGACGCCATGGAAATCAGCGTTGACCATGGTCTGGAACAGGAGCAGCGGCATGGCCACCGAGACCGCGAAGTCGGATATCCCCTCGCCGCTCGCCGGTCTCAAATAGCCTGTGAACCCAGCGAGATAGCCGAGCGCGACAAGACTGAAGACGAACAGGACGGTTTCGGTGAGTGGAGACATTTTTCAGGGATAGGCGAGCCACGGCCGCGGCGCAATCGCGCCCGAATTTGATCATCGTTGGCTGGCAGGGTTATAGAGGGTTTGGATCATCAGGGCGGAACGACAAATGACCTTTGTCGACACCTCGAAACTGCGTCTTTTCCGGCGTGCGCGGGTGACGTTATTTGTCGCCATGCTTGTCTCCGTTGCCGCGTCGATGCTTCAGGCTGCCGAGGCAAAAGACCTCAAGGGCGTGGCGCTGATCATCGGCCAGTCGCAATACGAGCACATCGCCGCCCTCCCCAATCCAGCCAACGACGCCCGCGACATGGCCAAGATGCTGACCGACCTCGGCTTCGACGCCCGCAACGTCACCGATCGCGATGCGAGCAAGCTGAAGCGCGACCTCGAACGCTTCGTCGAGGACGCCGAGGGCGCCGACGTCGCCCTCATCTATTACTCCGGTCACGGCATCGAGGCCGGTGGCGAGAATTATCTGGTTCCGGTCGACGCCGACGTCTCGTCACTCAAGGATGCCGATCAGGAACTGGTGCCGATTTCCGCCGTCATGGACGAACTGAAGAAGACCGTGCCGGTGACGATCATGCTGCTCGACGCCTGCCGCACCAATCCGTTTCCATCGGACGCCGTGGTGCGGCGCGCACCCACCGCCTCCGCCGATAGGCTCGGCGG
>NZ_RZSJ01000548.1:0-4110 GCF_003998025.1 Mesorhizobium sp. M8A.F.Ca.ET.021.01.1.1 | reverse complement strand
GCCCCGATTGCAGCCACAAGCTCTCGATCATCGGAATCAGCACGGCCGAGCCGCAGGATCGGTAGATCTCGAAGTGAAAGCTCTGGTTGAGCGTCACTTCGCGGTCGACATCCTTCTTGTGTTTCAGCGCCCGCATCTCGTCCCATTCAGCCAGAATGGTTTCGATGGCGGCTATCTGGCGGGGCCCCATGCGCGCCGCGGCCAGCGCGATCGCCTCGCCCTCGATCAGGACGCGGGCACGCAGGAGATCGTCGAGACGTTCCAGCGTGATCGGCGGCACGCGCACTGAGCGGTTGGGCAGCGCCTCCAGCGCCTTCTCCGTGATCAGCCGGCCTAGCGCTTCGCGCACCGGCATCGTCGAGGTGACCAGCGCATCGGCCAGACCGCGGATCGTCAGCACCTGGCTTGGCTCGAACAGGCCGCCGATCAGCGCGCGCCGCAGTTCGGAATAGACGCGATCCTGCACCGTTTCGCGGCCGACCGGCGCGAGCTGGGCCGCGATCGCCTCGTTGTTCTTTCCGACAGCAGCCTTTTGCATGGAATTCCGTTCTCGGCGGGTTTTCGGCTTGCGGATGAAATTAAAGCCGAATAGCGTGATCAAAGCAAGTGTGATCACAAATCATAATCAGGAGGCGGCAACGATCGTCTTCGGCCAGAGGGTTCGATGAGCGAGGTAGCGGAACGCCAAGGGCGGGAGACCCGTGTGCCGGTTCTGACGGCGAGCCAGGTCGTCAGGCGGTTCGGCGGCCTTGTCGCCGTCAACGATGTCTCGTTCGACGTCAAAGCGGGCGAAATCCTTGGCCTGATCGGACCCAATGGCGCCGGCAAGACGACCATGTTCGACTTGCTGGCCGGCAGTATCCTGCCCACCAGTGGCAACATCCTGCTCAACGGCGTGCGCGTCTCCGGCGAAGCCGCTCACCTGCGCATCGGCCGAGGTCTCGGCCGCACCTTCCAGATCCCGCGCCCGCTCCCCAACCTGACGCTGATCGAGAACATCATGCTGGCGGCACAGGGCCAGGCGGGCGAAAGGCTGCTCGCCAACTTCGTCACGCCGTGGCGGGTGGCGGCGCAGGAAAGAGCCGCCCGGGCAAAGGCGCTCGAACTGCTGGAACTGGTCACCCTCACCCACCTCGCGCATGAGCCGGCGCGCGTGCTTTCCGGCGGCCAGCGCAAGCTGCTCGAACTTGCCCGGGTGATGATGGCCGATCCGGCGATCATCCTGCTCGACGAACCGGCGGCCGGCGTCAACGCGACGCTGCTCGAAGTCATCATCGACCGCATCCGCGACATCAATGCGCGCGGCATCACCTTCCTGCTCATCGAGCACAACATCGACATGGTGACGCGGCTCTGCCACCGCGTCCTTGTGATGGCGAGCGGCCAGTTGCTCAGCGAAGGCACGGCGGAAGAAGTCGCCCGCGACCCGCGCGTCATCGAGGCCTATCTCGGGGGCGCCGCATGAGCGAGAC
The DNA here is from genome assembly GCF_003998025.1 of Mesorhizobium sp. M8A.F.Ca.ET.021.01.1.1. Classification (NCBI taxonomy): domain Bacteria; kingdom Pseudomonadati; phylum Pseudomonadota; class Alphaproteobacteria; order Hyphomicrobiales; family Phyllobacteriaceae; genus Mesorhizobium; species Mesorhizobium sp. M8A.F.Ca.ET.021.01.1.1. Next base: position 2,638 of record NZ_RZSJ01000548.1, on the reverse strand, counting down.
CGTCCTCGATGTCCACAATCTCGAAGCCGGTTACGAACCCGGCGTGCCGATCGTGCGCGGCGCCTCGATCACGGTCAGAAAAGGTGAAATCGTCGTCGTCCTCGGTCCCAACGGCGCCGGCAAGTCGAGCTTCATCAAGGCGATCGCAGGCCTCGTGCCGATCACCGGCGGTTCAGTGTTCCTGGACGGCCAGGATATCACCACGGCACCGGCCCACACCATGGTGCGGCTTGGCCTCGCCTTCGTGCCGCAGACCGAGAATATCTTTCCGCTGATGTCGGTCGAGGACAATCTCAGGGTTGCCTGCGGCATCCTCGAGCGGCGCGACATCCCGGCCCGCCTCGAGGAGATGTATGCCGCCTTCCCCGACCTCGTCCGCCAGCGCCGCACGGCGGCCGGCAATCTGTCCGGAGGACAGCGGCAGATGCTCGCGGTTGCACGTGCGCTGATCGTCCACCCCAAGGTGCTGGTGCTGGACGAACCGTCGGCTGGCCTGTCGCCAAAGTTCGTCTCGGCGGTGTTCGAGATGCTGGCCGGCATCCGCAAGTCCGGAGTCACCATCCTTTTGGTCGAGCAGAACGCCAAGGCAGCGCTTGCCATCGGCGACCGCGCCTATGTTCTGGTCGAAGGCAAGGACCGGCATGAGGGCGTCGCCTCGGAATTGTGGAACGACCCGGTCGTCGCCGAACTCTATCTCGGCCAGCGTCCCCAGCGCCAGCAGGGAGGCGCTGCATGAGCCTGCAGTTCATCGTCGACGGATTGCTGACCGGCTCGATGATCGGCCTCGGTGCCATCGGCGTGACGCTCACCTATTCGATCCTGCGTTTCTCCAACTTCGCCCATGGCGACTTCATGGCCTGGGGCACCTATGCGACGCTGGCCGTGGTCAGCGCCATCGGCGCGACATTCGGCAAGGTGGCGCCGATCGGGCCGCTGTCCTTCGGCTGGCCGCTCCTTGTTGCCCTGGTCGTCGGCATGGCGTTCACCGCACTGCTGGCGCTGCTGCTCGACAAGGTGTTGTTCTCGCGGCTGCGCTCGCAAGGCCAGGCGATCATCGTCGTGATGGCGAGCTTCGGCGCCTCGATGGCGCTGCGGAGCCTGTTGGAGTTCACCTTCACCTCACGGCCAACCTATTTCAGCCGAGCCATCCAGATCGCCATGCCGGTCGGCTTCGGCATCCGCATCACGCCCGACCAGATCGCCTTGCTGGCGCTGACCGCCGTGCTCGTGCTCGGCGTGCATCTGTTGATGACACGTACGCAGACCGGGCGTTCCATGCAGGCGCTGAGCCAGAACGCGGCGCTGGCCCGGATCGTCGGCATCGACGTCGCCAAGGTGGTGCGCGTCACCTGGATCGTCGGCGGCGCGCTTGCCTGCGTTGCCGGCGTGATGATCGGCATTCTGGTGCAGATCCGCCCCTTCATGGGCTTCGACATGCTGCTACCGATGTTCGCCGCCGCCATCCTCGGCGGCATCGGCAGCATCCCGGGCGCGGTGCTCGGCGGCCTGATCATCGGGCTCGCCGAAGCCGGCGCCGTGCAATTGATCGGTGCCGAATGGCGCGCCGCCGTCTCCTTCATCATACTGATGGCGGTGCTGTTCGTGCGGCCGATCGGCCTTTTCGGAGTTCGGGAAAGATGATCGATCTCGTCGGCTACGGCGCCTTCTTCCTGACCACGGCGCTGATCTTCTCGCTGGTCACGCTGGGGCTCAATCTGCAGTGGGGGCTGACTGGCCTGTTCAATGTCGGGCTCGCCGGCTTCGTTGCCATCGGCGCCTACACATCGGCGCTGCTGACGACACCGGACGACGCCGCGAGGCTGGGCGGTTTCGGCCTGCCGATCCTTGTCGGCTGGGCAGGCGCCATGGTGGTTGGCGGTATCGCCGCGGCACTTACCGGCATGGCCACATTGCGTCTGCGATCCGACTATCTGGCGATCACCACATTCGGTGTCGCCGTGGTCGTGCAACTGGTCGCGCTCAACGCGCAGAAGCTGACGGGTGGCCCATTCGGCATCGGTTTCATCCCGCGCCCCTTCGGCGGCCTGGCGGAGACGCCACTGCTGTTCAACCTGTCCAACCTTGCCGTCGTCTCGGTGGTGACGCTGATCGCCTATCTCGCCTTGGAGCATCTGTCGCGCAGTCCCTGGGGCCGCGTGCTGAAGGCGCTGCGGGAGGACGAGCGTGCGGCGATCTCGCTCGGCAAGAGCGCGCGTTTCTACCGCGTCCAGGCCTTTGCCGTCGGCGGCGCCATCATGGCGCTGGCCGGCGCATTGCAGGCGCATTTCACCGGCTTCATCGCACCCGACAATTACCTGCCGATCCTGACCTTCCAGGTCTGGGTCATGCTGATCGTCGGCGGCTCCGGCAGCAATCTCGGCGCCGTCGTCGGCAGTGTGCTGGTCTGGGGAATATGGGCCGGATCGGGCACGGCGACCAGCGTGTTCTTCCCGCCCGAGCAGCAGGCGCGCGCCGCCTCGCTGCAAATCGTTGCCATCGGCGTCATGCTCTGCGTCATCCTTCTGATCAGGCCAAACGGCCTGTTCGGCGACAGGCCGCGGCGGGCACGCTTCGGCAAGCGGGCGAAACTGGCCACGGCCAAAAGCAGTTCCAACTCATGAATGCCATGGTCAGGCAG
>NZ_RZSJ01000547.1:0-4112 GCF_003998025.1 Mesorhizobium sp. M8A.F.Ca.ET.021.01.1.1 | reverse complement strand
TTTCCCGCCTGGTCGAAGACCGGGCCCGGCGAGCGCCGGGCACTGCTCTCCAGAGCGGCCGATGTGATGGCCACCAAGGTCGGTGAATTCACCAGGCTGATGATGGAAGAGACCGGCGCCACAGGCCCCTGGGCCGGCTTCAATGTCATGCTGGCAGCCAACATGCTGCGCGAGGCTGCGGCCATGACGACGCAGATTTCGGGTGAGATCATTCCGTCCGACAAGCCGGGCACGCTCGCCATGGCGATCCGCCAGCCGGCCGGTGTATGCCTCGGCATCGCACCCTGGAATGCGCCGGTCATTCTCGGGACACGCGCCGTGGCCATGCCGATCGCCTGCGGCAACACCGTGGTGCTGAAAGCCTCCGAAATGTGCCCGGGCACGCATCGGCTGATCGGCCAGGTGCTGGTCGAGGCAGGGCTGCCCAAGGGCGTCATTAACGTCGTCACCAACGATCCTAAAGACGCTGCCGGTATCGTTGAAGCGCTAGTCGCGCATCCCGCGGTGAAACGCGTCAACTTTACCGGCTCGACCAAGGTCGGCCGGATCATCGCCGAGCTCGCCGGCCGGCACCTCAAGCCGGCGCTGCTTGAACTCGGCGGCAAGGCGCCGCTTTTGGTGCTGGATGATGCCGACATCGACGCGGCGGTGAACGCGGCCACCTTCGGCGCCTTCATGCATCAGGGCCAGATCTGCATGTCGACGGAGCGGCTGATCGTCGATGAAAAGATCGCCGACGAGTTCGTCGCCAAGCTCGCCGCCCGCGCCTCGAAGCTGCCGGCGGGCGATCCGCGCGGCCATGTCGTGCTGGGCTCGCTGATCAGCAGCCAGGCGGCCGACAAGATGGAAGAACTTGTCGCCGATGCCGTGGCCAAGGGCGCCAAGCTTGTCGCCGGTGGCAAGCGCAGCGGTACCGTGGTCGAGGCAACGCTGCTCGATCACGTGACGCCGACGATGCGCGTCTATTCGGAAGAATCCTTCGGACCGGTCAAGCCGGTGATCCGCGTCAAGGGCGAGGACGAGGCCGTGCGGGTCGCCAACGACACCGAATATGGCCTGTCGTCAGCCGTCTTCAGCCGCGACATCAAACGTGCGTTTGCCGTCGCCGCCCGCATCGAAGCTGGCATCTGCCATATCAACGGACCGACGGTCGGCGATGAGGCGCAGATGCCGTTCGGCGGCGTCAAGGGCTCCGGCTATGGCCGTTTCGGCGGCAAGGCCTCGATCGCCGAATTCACCGATTTGCGCTGGGTGACGATCGAGGACCCTGGCCAGCATTATCCGTTCTGACCGGACTGCTTTGGACGGCTGACCGTCAAACAGCCAGCGACGGTGTGAAGCGAATACTGGCGGATTGCTTCTGGCCAGGCGCCAGTACGATGCAGCCGGTATGGATCTTCTCGTCATCCATCCGGTTGAAAGCGTCGGTGATGTTGCTGACCGGCTCGGCGCAAAAGAACGGTTCGCCCGGCGGCGTGTAGAGGACGAGGAAATCGAGCGGCGCCTCCGCCTCGATGTCCAGCTGCCGTTCGTGTTCGGGCCAGGAGATCCGGGCGCGGCGCGTCCATCCCGTGAAGACCGTGTCGAAGTCGACCTCCGATACGTCAAAGCCGATGGATGGATCGGCCCCAGCAGGCGGCGGGACATGCCGGATGGGCAGGACCTCCGCATCGGTTTCCCACATGCCTGATACCCGGGCCTGGACATGCGTCCACGGTGTCGACGGGAAATAGGGATGGAGGCCGAAGCCCACCGGCATCGGCGCGTCCGACAGGTTGCGCACCGCAATGGTCATGCAAAGCCTGCCGTCGGCCAGCGAGATCGCTTGCTCGGCTTCATAGCTCCATGGCCAGGTATCGGCGGTGTGCCGACAGCGCAGGACGATCATGCTGGCTTGGTGGCTGATGACCGTCCATGGGCGACGCCAGCCATGGCCATGCTCGTAGTGCGGATCGTCAGGCTGGCTGGGCAATTGGATCGAACGCCCCGCGAATTCGAAGCGGCCACCCCTGATACGGTTGGAGTAGGGAACGAGCGGAAAGCAAGCCATGGCGCCAGCATCGCGACGGCTGATCGCCACTGGATCGGCCGGGCGCAGCCAATCCACGGCTGAACCATCCCGCCACCACCGATACGACGCCAGCGCTCCGCCGGCTGCCGGAGCAATCTCGACCGTCGCGATGCCGTCACTGATCGAGACCAGCTCCGTGCGCTGCGCGACGGCCACAGCGGAATTCTTTGTCATTGGCACTCCCCAATCCCTTGACTCCAATCGCCATGGCGATAAGACATATCATATGAATAGTATGAAGAATAGAAAATCGTTCAGCACGGCACGCACGTCACGGGTTGCCGTGGCGGTTTCCAGCGGCTCCACCGCGCTGCACGCCACCGTTGTCGAGCAGATCGGCTTGCGCATCGTGCAAGGCGACTTCCTGCCCGGCGAGGCCCTGCCCAATGCCGACGATTCCAGCGAGATGCTGGGGGTCAGCCGCACGGTGCTGCGCGAGGCGATCAAGGTGCTGGCCGGCAAGGGGCTGGTCGAATCGCGGCCAAAGACCGGCACGCGGGTGCGACCGCGTTCCGACTGGAATTTCCTCGACCCCGACGTCCTGTCCTGGCGCTATGCCGGCGGTGTCAGCGCCGAGGATGTGCGGGCGCTGTTCGAATTGCGCCGCGCCATCGAGCCGATGTCGGCAGCCCTCGCCGCGCGGCGTGCAACGCCGGCACAGATCGCCGAGATCCATGCGGCACTGGCCGAAATGGAAGCAGTCAGCGATGACGGCGACCGCTTCGCCAAGCCCGATTTGGTGTTCCACCAGACCATTCTGCGCATGACCGGCAACGAGCTGATCGGCTCGCTGGCGGCACTGGTCGAAACCGCGCTGGTGATGAGCTTTCGCCTCTCCAACGACAATCCGGAAGGCCAGCGCCACTCCCTGCCGCTGCACCGGGAAGTGGCCGAGAAGATTGCCGGCGGCGACGCCACAGGCGCGCAAAAGGCGCTGCTGGTGCTCATCGACAATGCGGAGGACGACGTGCGCCGCAGCGTCGAGAACCGCAACAAACGCCGCAACGACCGGGGCCAGCAATAGTGACCGAGACCAAACGCAAACTGCGGTCCGAAGCCTGGTTCGGCGGCGAGGGCAAGAATGCCTTCATGCACCGCAGCTGGATGAAGAACCAAGGCATTCCCGCAGACGCTTTCGACGGCCGCCCGGTAATCGGCATCTGCAACACCTGGTCGGAGCTGACACCGTGCAATGCGCATCTGCGGGCGCTGGCAGACCACGTCAAACGTGGCGTCTACGAGGCCGGCGGCCTGCCGCTGGAATTCCCCGTGATGTCGCTGGGCGAAAGCAATATGCGCCCGACCGCCATGCTGTTCCGCAACCTCGCCAGCATGGATGTCGAGGAATCCATCCGTGGCAATCCGATCGATGGCGTCATCCTGCTGGTCGGCTGTGACAAGACCACGCCGGCGCTCTTGATGGGGGCCGCCTCGTGCAATCTGCCGAGCATCGCCGTATCCGGCGGACCGATGCTCAACGGCAAGTTCCGCGGACAGGATATCGGCTCGGGCACGCATGTCTGGAAATTCGCCGAGGAGGTCAAGGCTGGACGCATGCCGGTCGCCGACTTCCTCGCCGCCGAGCAGGGCCAGAGCCGGTCGGCGGGCAGCTGCATGACGATGGGCACCGCTTCGACCATGGCAAGCATGGTGGAAGCGCTCGGCATCGGCATGCCGGACAACGCCGCGATCCCCGCCGTGGATTCGCGCCGTGGCGTGCTCGCCCAGCTGGCCGGACGCCAGATCGTCGATCTCGTCCGCCGCGACGTGACGATTTCGCAGATCCTCACCAGGCAGGCCTTCGAGAACGCCATTCGCGTCAACGGCGCGATCGGCGGTTCGACCAATGCGGTGCTGCATCTGATCGCCATCGCCAACCGGGTTGGTGTCGATCTCAGCCTCGATGACTGGGACCGCCTTGGCCGCGACGTTCCGACCATTGTCGACCTGATGCCGTCGGGCCGGTTCCTGATGGAAGATTTCTACTATGCCGGGGGGCTAGCTGCGGTCATGGCGTCGCTTGATGAAGTGGGGCTTCTTC
>NZ_RZSJ01000546.1:0-4118 GCF_003998025.1 Mesorhizobium sp. M8A.F.Ca.ET.021.01.1.1 | reverse complement strand
TGATGCCCGGCGACAACATCACGGTCGATGTCGAGCTGATCGTGCCGATCGCCATGGAAGAGAAGCTGCGCTTCGCCATCCGTGAAGGCGGCCGCACCGTCGGTGCCGGCATCGTCGTCACCATCAAGGAATAATCGAGACCGGCTGCTGCCGGTTCGACAAGGAAAGGGCGGCCTCGGGGCCGCCCTTTTTTCGTTTCGTGCGCTTGGCAGCGCAAGTATTGCGAGGGCCTCTCAAAGCTGTTGCAAGCGCCATGGCTGCAACTAGTATAGGTTGCACCAAGGGAGCTTTGCCGACAGTGGTCTCAAGGCGCCGTTTCGATGGGAAGGCATGGCGGTTGTGGGCACTGGTTTGCCTCGTCGTCGCCATGGCGCTGCCTATTGTGACAGCGCAAGCGGAAGATGGGCCTCCCGAAATCCCGCCGATGCGCTTCGTCGTCGTGCGCAGCAACGCTCCGGGATGCGAACCCAACTGTCCTGAATGGATATCGGCGGACGGCACCATCGCGGCGGACACGCCGTCGCTCCTCAAGCGCACGCTCAAGGCGCTCAAGGGAAGGCAATTGCCGGTGGTCGTCAATTCGCCCGGCGGTAATGTCGATGCGGCGCTGGCCCTGGGCCGGATGATCCGCAAGAACAAGCTCGATATCGCCGTCGGCGTGACGGTTTTTTCCGGTTGCCAGCCGGCAATGGGCGACTGCGAGGACAACAAGGGCAAGGGTGCCGACTATTTCGGGGTGGCCTATGACGACGGAGCCATGTGCAATTCGGCCTGTCCATTGATGTTTTCCGGCGGTGTCCGCCGCGTGGTTGGAGATTACGGCTATCTCGGCGTCCACCAGATCACCACCACGTTCCACCGCGAGAGGCTGCTCTACCGGACCACGTACCGGATCGTGAACGGCAAGAAGAAGATCATCAGCACCAAGGTGGTCAGCCGTAAAAACGCAGGCAGCTACAAAACCTACGAGATGAGCGGGACCGTCGAGAAGACGCTTTCGGTGTACCTGAGGGAAATGGGTATAGGCGATGGCGTGCTGGAAATCATGAAGGCCACGCCGGCGAGCGAGATTCGTCAGATTCCGCTCGACGCCATGTTGACGATGAAGCTGGTCACCAGCCGGGACACGGTAGATCTGTTGACCATCGCAAGCCTGTGCAGGCTGGACCGGCCGGCCACGAACTGCCGGGAGGTAGCTGGACCTGCAAACAAGACGACGCCATCGGCCGCGGACAAATCCATGACTGCCGGACCCGTTCAACCGGACACCGCGAAGGCCGGCGGGGACATGCGCTTCATCGTGGTTCGCGGCAGCAACCCGCTGTGCAATCCCGACTGTCCGGAATGGATATCGGCGGAAGGTGCGATAACGAACCAGACGCCGCGGAAACTGCGGCAGTTGCTGGCCACGCTTGGCCATCGGCGGCTGCCTGTCGTCATCAGTTCACGCGGTGGCGACCTGCCCAGCGCTCTCGCAATGGGACGACTTATCCATGAAAGAAAGCTCGACATCGCCGTTGCCCGGACCGATTTCGTCGACTGCGACCCCGGCGCGTGGAATTGCCTGGCCACGGAGGGAGCCTATGCGGGGTTGACCATCGATGCCGGGGTGGAGTGTGATTCTGCCTGTGCGCTCATGGTCGCCGGCGGTGCCAGACGGCTTGTCGGGCCCCGGGCGCGGCTCAGCCTGTATCCGATGGGACAGAAGCTGGTGGTCAAGGCGTATCTCAACGAGATGGCGATCGGTCCAGCTCTGTTCGCGGCGATCGAGCGACGCTCGTCCGAGGGGCAACTTGACCCGGACACGATGCTGAAGGCTGGACTGACAACGGGACCGCAATCGGTCGACGCGCTGACCGGCTCCACGGTTTGCAAGGCCATTGCCAAGCCCGACAATTGCCAAGGCCTGCCAGCCGCCAATGCACAGGCTGATGCGCCTGCCAAGCTGTAGAGCACGGCGACGTCGGCAAACTGCCCATCGAGGCAGGTTGAGCCATGCTCGATTTCCGCTATCGTCGCGGCTGCGGGGCCGGCGAAGGATCGAGAATGAGCCAGGACGTTCCGACACTCTACGAATGGGCCGGCGGCAGCGAGGCGCTGAACCGGCTGACGCAAACCTTCTACGACAAGGTGGCAAAGGATCCGGTCGTTGGCCCGGTGTTCAAACACATGTCGCCGGATCACCCGGCCCATGTCGCCGCCTTCATCGGTGAGGTCTTCGGCGGACCGAAAACCTACAGCGAGGAATTCGGCGGCCACCGCGAAATGGTCATGCATCATCTGGGCAAGCATTTGACCGAGGAGCAGCGCCGCCGCTGGATCAATCTTCTCGCCGACGCGGCGGATCAGGTCGGCCTGCCGGACGATCCAGAATTCCGTTCCGCCTTCATGGGCTACGTCGAATGGGGGTCTCGACTGGCCAAGATGAATTCCAATCTCGGCGAGACCTGCGATCCCGAGGCCGAACCGATGCCCGCCTGGGGCTGGGGAGTGCCTGGCGGGCCGTACCGGGTGCCGGACGCAAAATAGCTTCCGCTTGCCAGGGAGGTCGATGATTGATGCCGCAAGATGCCAAGATCGTGCGCTGGCGCGAGTGGGATGGACCCGGCTTCGAACATCTTGTGCTGGGGGAGCAAGCGGGCCGGTTCCTGACCGATTCTGTCGTCATCTGCTCGGGCGAGACGCCATTTGCGGTCCGCTACCGCATTACCTGCGATGCCGGCTGGCACGCGAAGAGTGTCACGGTCGATATGATCGGCGATGGCCGGACGCTTGTCCTGGCCTCCGATGGCGATGGTCATTGGACCAGGGACGGCGTGCCGATGCCCGAGCTGGCGGGCGTGCTCGAACCCGACCTCACCGTCACGCCCTTTACCAACACGCTGCCGATCCGGCGCCTGGCGCTTTCGGCCGGGCAGAGTGCCGAGATCGCCACTGCCTTCATCGATTTCCCGGCACTCACTGTCGTGCGCAACCCGCAGCGTTACACGTGCCTCGAAGAGGGCAGGCGCTACCTCTATGAATCGCGCGCCAGCGACTTCAGGCGGGAACTGGAGATCGATGCCGAGGGGCTGGTCGTCGACTATCCCGATTTCTGGCGCAGGGGTTAAGGCATGTTTGCTTGCAAACCACTCTTTACAGAGCGTGCGGAAGCTTTTAGGAAGCGCCTGCGCCAAGGCGCACGTGTACGGGCATAGCTCAGTTGGTAGAGCGGCGGTCTCCAAAACCGCAGGTCGTAGGTTCGAGCCCTGCTGCCCGTGCCATTTTCCAAGGAAAATCAGGCGCCTAGAGATAGCTTTGTCGGGCTGACATTAGCCTTGCATATGTCTTTCACAAACCTGCACGCGCGCAGGGAGTGTGTGGCGGTGGCGGAAAAGCACACGATTCTGGAAGGCAAAGTTCGCGTCTATCGGCGCAATGACAGCCCGATTTGGCACTGTTCGACGTTCACACGGTAGGGGTCACAGGTTCGAATCCTGTACCGCCCACCAATCTTTTCAGTTGGTTAGAAGCATTCATGTCACTGAGCGAACACGGTCTCCGAAGGAAGGGGTCATGCGTTCGAATCGCGTCGGGCGCGCCATAATTTCCTCTCCAGATTGCGCCGCGAGATTGTGGGGACTCAAAGCGTCAGCACAATCTTGCCGAAGCCGCCGCCCGCTTCCATCCGGCGGTGGGCGTCTGCGGCTTCGGCGAGCGGGAATACGTGATCAATCAAGGGACGCAGTCTCCCCGCTGCGAATAGCGGCAAGGCGAGGGCCGCGAAGCGTTGGACCATGGCCCGCTTCTCTGCGGCTGTGCGTGACTTCATGACCGTGCCGACGAGACGCAGATGATTGTGCAGAACAAGATTGAGCGGAATGACAGCATCATTCTGGCCGCTCAAGATGCCTACCTGCACCAGTACCCCGCCCGGCCTCAGGCTGCGCAAATTCTTGGCGAGATAGTCGCCGCCAACAAAATCAATCACCGCATCCACTCCTGTGCCGCCTGTGCGCGCGGCAATCTCGGCTTCGAAATCGCCCGTCCGGTAATCGATGACGACATCTGCGCCAATGCTCAGCACATCATCGTGGCGGGACGCGGAAGCGGTGGCATAAACCACCGCTCCCAAACTA
>NZ_RZSJ01000545.1:0-4132 GCF_003998025.1 Mesorhizobium sp. M8A.F.Ca.ET.021.01.1.1 | reverse complement strand
GGTTTGCGCATTACACGCACCGCGACCTGGTCGCCGGCTTCAACCGAGTCAGCCGGGAATGGATTGCTGGTTGCGAGTCTCAGCCAATCCTCGGCGCTGCGGACAATGATGTCGACGTGGCGGCCAAAGGCCTTTTCGAAGGCGACTTCCAAGCGCGTCTCAAGCGTGGCGACCGAAATCTTTTCACTCTCGAAGACCAGGTTGCCGGTCGCCACCAAGGTGCGGACATTCTTTAGGCCGATGCCTTCCGCCATCGCCTTGAGGTCGGACATGACGACCCGCCGCCCCTCTCCCAGGATGATGCTGTAGAGGAGCGCGACATAGGTCCGCATGGAATCAGTCAGACCAGCCGGCTCTGCTCCACCGCCGCCTCGATGAAGCTGGCGAACAGCGGATGCGGATCGAGCGGCCGGCTCTTCAGCTCGGGGTGATACTGCACGCCGATGAACCAGGGATGGTCGGGATACTCGACCGTCTCAGGCAACACGCCGTCAGGCGACATGCCGGCAAAGACCAGCCCGCAATCCTCAAGGCGCTGCTTGTAGTCGATATTGACCTCGTAGCGGTGCCGGTGACGTTCGGAAATCTGGGTGTCGCCATAGATGTCGGCGATCTTCGAGCCCTTGGCGAGTTCGGCCTGATAGGCGCCGAGCCGCATGGTGCCGCCGAGATCGCCGGTCGCCCGGCGCTTTTCCAACATGTTGCCCTTCAGCCATTCGGTCATCAAACCGACGACCGGTTCCTTGGTCGGGCCGAACTCGGTCGAGGAGGCATGTTCGACGCCGGCCAGGGATCGCGCCGCCTCGATGCAGGCCATCTGCATGCCGAAGCAGATGCCGAAATATGGCACCTTGCGCTCACGCGCGAATTTCGCCGCCAGGATCTTGCCCTCCGAGCCGCGTTCGCCGAAGCCGCCGGGCACCAGGATACCGTGCACCTTCTCAAGCCAAGGCGCCGGGTCTTCCTTTTCGAAGATTTCCGATTCGATCCAGTCGAGCTTGACCTTGACGTGGTTGGCCAACCCGCCATGCGAGAGCGCCTCGATCAGCGATTTGTAGGCATCCTTGAGGCCGGTATACTTGCCGACGATGGCGATGGTGACCTCGCCCTCCGGATTGTGGATGCGGTTGGACACAGCCTGCCACGGTTCCATGCGCGGCTTGGGCGCCGGGTCGATGCCGAAGGCGGCCAGCACTTCCGAATCGAGACCTTCCTTATGGTAGGCCATAGGCACGTCGTAGATGTGCGGCACGTCGAGCGCCTGGATGACGGCGCTCTCCCTGACATTGCAGAACAGCGACAGCTTGCGGCGCTCTTCCTTGGGAATGGCGCGGTCGGCGCGCACCAGAAGTATGTCGGGCGCAATGCCAATGCCGCGCAATTCCTTGACCGAATGCTGGGTCGGCTTGGTCTTCAGCTCACCTGCTGTCGGGATATAGGGCATCAAGGTCAGATGCACGTAGACGGCATTGTTGCGCGGCAGATCGTTGCCGAGCTGGCGGATTGCCTCGAGAAACGGCATCGCCTCGATGTCGCCGACCGTGCCGCCGATCTCGCACAGCACGAAATCATAGTCGTCATTGCCGTCGAGGACGAAGTTCTTGATCTCGTCGGTAACGTGCGGGATGACCTGCACGGTCGCGCCGAGATAGTCGCCACGCCGCTCGCGCTCGATGATGTTCTTATAGATACGCCCGGTCGTGATGTTGTCCTGCTGATTGGCGGAACGGCCGGTGAAGCGCTCGTAATGACCAAGATCGAGATCGGTTTCGGCACCGTCATCGGTGACGAACACCTCGCCATGCTGGTACGGCGACATCGTGCCGGGGTCGACATTGAGGTAGGGATCGAGTTTTTTGATGCGAGCGCGATAGCCTCGCGCCTGCAGGAGAGCCCCAAGGGCCGCTGCGGCAATGCCTTTTCCAAGTGAGGAAACCACGCCGCCTGTGATGAATACATATCGCGCCATGGGAGTCATCGCTTAACGCGGCCGGATTGATTCCGCCAGAGAAAAAACCGCCGCGAAGGCTTTTTCCCAAGAAGGCGCTCGGACCATGATCCCTAAAATGGAATCCGGTTTTTTGGACAGGATCCCGACCAAAACGGGTTTTGATCGAGACCTTCCGTCCGGAATTGGCGTAAAAACAAAGACTTAGAGCAGGTCGGCGATTCTATCAAACGTTGAACCGCTCCAAGCAAAACAAAAGGGCCGGCTGAGCCGGCCCTTTCGGCATGATGATGGAAACGTCAGATGATGACGACCTTGGTGCCGACCCGGACGCGGCTGTAGAGATCCATGACGTGCTCGTTCATCATACGGAAGCAGCCATTGGAGGCGCTGGTGCCGATAGACTGCGGCGCGATGGTGCCGTGAATACGCAGATGCGTGTCCTTCTTGCCGTCATAGAGATAAATGGCGCGGGCACCGAGCGGGTTCTGTCCGCCGCCGGCCATGCCGTCCTTGTACTGGCCGTAGTGCTTTGGCTCGCGCTTCTGCATGTCGAGTGTCGGGATCCAGCGCGGCCATTCCTGCTTGTCGCCGACCGCGACCGTGCCCTTGAACTGCAGGCCTTCGCGGCCGACCGCGATGGCATAGCGACGCGCGGTCGTGGACGATTCGACGAGATAGAGCCGGCGAGCGCTGGTGTCGATGACGATCGTGCCGGCATCATAGCCCGTAAATTCCACGTCCTGAGGCACGAATTCCGGCTTCACCTTGAACGGCTTCTTGGCGTTTCTCTGGGCAAGTGCCGAATCGAGCGCGCGGGTCTCGGGCAGATAGCTGATCGATGAGCCCGATGAAGTTCCACCGAACAGGCCGGCGAACAGGCCGCCACTCGACTGCTTCTGGCCGCCGACGACCTCGCTGCGCAGTTCGCCATTGTTGCCGGTCAAAGCGACATTCATCGCTTCGGCCGGGATAGGCTCAGCCGATTGGATCGGCGTGACGGGTTCAATCGGTTCGATGATCTTGGTGGTCTTCTTGGCTGTGTTGGCCTCGGCCACTTCAGCCGCCGGAGCGCTTTTGCCCTTCTGGGCTAGGAAGGCCTGCCGTGCGGCATCGGCCCTGGCTTTCGCCGCTTCGCGCATCGCCAGCTTCCTGGCCTCGAGCGCCTTGGCCTTGGCGTTCTCCTTGTCGGCAACGATCTTGGCCTCGATCTTCTTGATCTGGGCAAGATCGTCCGGCGTCGGGTTTTTCTTCTTCTTGAGAAGCTTCAACTGCGCCGCATCGCTTTTGGCCGCGACGGGGATGGCGTCGGTTTTCTCAAGCGACACCGGCTGTTGTGCGGCCATGTTTGCCGGCATGGCGGCGAAGGCCGGGGAACTCATGCCGATTGCGGCGCAAAGTCCCAGGAAAATGAAGCTGCGAAGCTGCATGGCGAAGATCCGATCGTTCAATGCTTGTTGCCCACGGCGTCGCCCGGCGTCCCCCAAGGACGCCGAAAATGCCGCGTGCAATCTATAGTCGAATAAGCGCGGATGCCTCAAGCGCGAGACCGCACTGCTGCCCGTCGAATCTTCGTGATCGCGCAGCATTTGCCGCGACTGTGTTCAAACGATCACAGATCGCGGTTTGGAAACGTCGAGGTTTACTGGTTCGGAACCTGGGGCGCCGCCGGCGCTGTGTTGGTGGTTCCGTTGGTGGCCGGCGGCGTTGAGCCTGCGGCGGGGGCAGTGGCCGGGGCCGTTGCCGGAGGCTTTGCCGCGGCGTCGTTTCCGGATGGCGGCGTCGGCGTGGTGGTGCCGGCGGGAGCCGGGGTGGTGGTGCCGGGCAGTTGGTTGAGCACGCCCTTGCCGGCGCCGTCCGAGGTCACGGGAACCCGGTCGAGAATGTCGATCGGCTTCTCGCCGTAGCGGGCAATGATCGACAAGGTCAGCGACGTCACGAAGAACGCTGCCGCCAGGATCGCCGTCGCCCGGGTCAACGCGTTGGCCGCGCCGCGCGCCGTCATGAAGCCCGACCCGCCACCAATGCCGAGGCCGCCGCCTTCGGAACGCTGCAGCAGCACCACGCCGACAAGGGCGAGCACGACCATGAGATGGATGACGATCAGTACGGTTTGCATAGTTTATCCTGGCAAGGCCTTGCCCGGCCGCGGACACGACCGGTGAATTGGAGGCGGCTCAATAC
>NZ_RZSJ01000544.1:0-4143 GCF_003998025.1 Mesorhizobium sp. M8A.F.Ca.ET.021.01.1.1 | reverse complement strand
GGGTGACGATGGTCATCGTCGGCAATCTCGCCTGCCTCGGCTTCCACACATCGGTCATCCGCTTCATTCCCGAATACCGCGAGCGCGGCCTGATGGAGGAATTGCGCGGCATCGTCGTGGCCAGCCGTCTGTTCGTGCTGATCGCCTCGACACTGATCGCGGGCCTTGGCGCCCTCGGTGTCTGGCTGGCCGCACCCTGGATTGAAAACTACTACGTGATACCGTTCATCCTCGGTGTCATCTGCCTGCCGATGATTGCGCTGTCGGATTTGCTGCAGGGGCTGGCGCGTGCCAATTCATGGGCATTGTTCGCGCTGTCGCCGACCTACCTGATACGGCCGGTACTGATCCTGCTGTTCATGGCGCTGATGCTTTGGGCAGGTTACGCCCCCGACGCGCGGACGGCGATCTTCGCCTCGATCGCCGCCACCTACGTCACCACGCTGTCTCAGTTGATCGGCGTTACCCAGCGCATGGAAAGGCAGATTCCAGCCGGCCCGATGAAAGTGCATTTCGCGCAATGGTTCGTCGTTTCGCTGCCGATCTTCCTGGTCGAGAGTTTCTTTTTCCTGCTCACCAATGCCGATGTGCTGATGGTCGGCGCCTACATGGATCCCAACGACGTCGCCGTCTATTTCGCTACGGTCAAGACGCTGGCGCTGGTGCATTTCGTCTATTTCGCGGTCAAGGCCGGCGTCGCCCAGCGCTACGCGCAGTTCACCCATGGCGAGCCGGAAAAGCTTGCCGCCTTCGCCCGCGAGACGGTGTCGTGGACGTTCTGGCCCTCGCTGCTGATGGCGTTCCTGGTGCTGGCGCTCGGCGAACCGATGCTGGTGCTGTTCGGCCCGGAATTCACCTCTGGCTATCCGCTCCTGTTCCTGCTCGTCTTCGGCGTCGTGGCGCGCGCCGCCGTGGGTCCCTGCGAAAGCCTGCTCACCATGAGCGGCAACCAGAATGTCTGCGCCGCCGTCTATGCCATGACACTGGCCTTCAACATCGGGCTCAACGTGGTGCTGATCCCGCTTTTCGGCCTGTGGGGCGCGGCCATGGCTACCGCCTTTGCCATGATCTTCGAGGCCAGCGCGCTGTCCTTCACGGTCTGGCGCAAGCTCGGCATCGTCATGGCGATCTTCGTGCCAGCCAAAGGAGCCGCATGATGGCCGCCATCCCCTTGCTCGAGGAAACCAGCGGCGGTCCCGCCGGCGCCATGGTGTCCGGCCTTGCCGGGCTGGCGCGCGACGCTGATCCCGCCCATATCGAGATCCTCGCCAACAACCGGCCCGAGCGCAAACTCGCCATCTACCCGGCATCGGCCGGCTTCGACCTCGTCGAGGAACTCGACTATCTCTGCGCCCGCACGATCGAGCCGAACGTCTTCTTCAACCCGCGTTTCCTGGCGCCGGCCATGCCCCGCCTGGAAGACCGCGAGGTGCGTCTTGCCGTGATCCGCGACGGTGATGAATACCGCAACCGGCTGCGCCTGCTGGTGCCGATCTCGGTGGAACGGCCGGTGATACCGCTGGGCGTGCCGGTCATGCGCACATGGTCGAGCCCGTTCGGCCCGCTCGGCACGCCGCTGATCGATCGCGACGATCCGGTCGGCGTGGTCGAGGATTTCTTCTCGATGCTGTCGCGCCCGCATCTCAAGCTGCCGAAAGTCCTGGTCCTGCCTGACATCAGGCTCGACGGTCCGGTGGCGAGCCTGATCGGCACCGTGGCCGAGACGCGCGGCCTGATGCTGGTCACCACGGGCCAGATCTCACGCCCCGTGCTGGAGAGCGAACTCGACGGCGACGATTATCTGAAGGCTTCGCTGAGCGCGCACCATTACCGCGAGTTCCGCCGCCTGAAGCGGCGCCTCGGCGATCTCGGCAAGCTCGAGCATGTCGTGGCACGCGGCCCCGAGGAGATCCGCCACGCCATCGAGCACTTCCTGACGCTGGAAGCGTCCGGCTGGAAAGGCCGCGAGCGCACCGCCATGGCCATCGACCGCTTCCGCGCCGCCTTTGCCCGCGAGGCGGTGCATCGGCTCGCCGAACAGGACATGTGCCGCATCCATTCGCTGACGCTGGACGGCCGCACCATCGCTTGCCTGATCGTCTTCGTCGAGGCCGGCGTCGCCTACACCTGGAAGACCGCCTATGACGAGACGCTGGCCGTCTATTCGCCCGGCACGCTGCTGATGATCGAAGTCACCAGGCAGCATCTCGACGACCCCAACATCATGATGACCGATTCCTGCGCCGTGCCCGATCACCCGGTGATGAGCCGGCTATGGAGCGAGCGCAAGCCGGTCGGCACATTGGTGATCGGGTTGACCAGGGATGCCGACCGTCTCGCCCGCCAGGCCGCCTCGCAACTGCATCTCTACCGCGAGACCCGCAACATGGCGCGCCTGCTGCGCAACCGGATGAAGACTTTGCTGCGGCGACGGTAAGGGGTCCGTCGGGACGAGCTCGGCTGCGTTCAATCAGCTTGTCCCACAGCCGGCGTATCGCGTTCCGCAATGAAGGTCGCGGTTCTCGGCAGCAGCATTAATTCAGCTTGCCAAGAGTTGTGTCCAGCGATCACTCTCGAAGTGAAAAACAGATTCAGCCATTGAGTCGCCGATGACGAAACAAGATTCCGTCCCGATGAACGACCTCAAGCGGCTGTACCAACGATACCAGGTCGAAATTGAACGTGAAGTAACAAGCACACTGCGCTCCGGATGGTGGCTCAATGGCGCGATGGGCAAGAAATTCGCCGCCAACTTCGCAGGCTTCATCGGCGTCTCGGATTGCGTCCTTGTGGCCAACGGAACGGACGCTCTCGAACTGGCCTTGGCCGCGGCTGTCGGGCGCAATGGCGCTCGGGGACGCGAAGTCATCACGGCTGCCAATGCCGGCGGCTACGCAAGTTGCGGCTGCTGGCACAACGACCTTGTCCCCCACTATGTCGACATCGATGCAGCCAGCCAGTTGATCAGCGTTTCATCGGTGCTGGCCGCGGCCAGCACGGACACCGCCGCCATCGTCGTCACGCATCTTTATGGCGGCGTCGTCGATGTCGGCGCCCTCAAAAGCGCACTTGCCGAGGCCGGCCTCTCACATATTCCGATCGTGGAGGATTGTGCGCAGGCACATGGCGCACGCATCGGCGGGCGCGTGGCGGGTTCGCTCGCGGACGTGTCCACTTTCAGCTTCTACCCAACCAAGAATCTCGGCGCGGCGGGTGATGGCGGCGCTATTTTGACGTCCGACCCGGCGATTGCCGAACATGTGCGGCGGCTGCAGCAATATGGCTGGGTGGCAAAATATCATGTCGGCGTACCCCATGGCCGGAATTCCCGCATGGATGAGGTCCAGGCGGCCGTTCTTGATGTCTTTCTGCGTGATCTGGGCGATAGAAACGAACGACGCCGTGCTATTCTGGGCCGCTACAAGTCGGCGGCCAGGCGGCGGCTGCAATTCGTGGAAGGCGGTGACGGCGCGGTCGCGCATCTTGCCGTCGCCTTGTGCGACGAGCGCGATGCGTTCAGGATTTTCATGAAGGAGCATGGCGTCGATACCGAGATCCATTACCCCGTCCTTGACTGCGATCAGGTCGGCTGGGCAGGACTGCCGATGAAAGGAACCGAAGATCTGGTGGTCTCACGGGCCAGCGTCAACCGTCTCTGCACCGTGCCGTGCTATCCCGACATGACGTATGACGAGGTCGGCCAAGTCTGTCTGGCACTCGCCCAATGGGAGGCAATGTGACGACACGCTCGATCGTTTTTCCGATCTACCGCAATCAGGCGAATATCCCCTCCCTGATGCAGGCGGTCGCCAATTTTCATGCCAGGTATGAGGGCGATATCGAGTTCGTCTTTGTCATCGATGGGTCGCCGGATGAATCGGGGCCCTTGCTTCTCAATGCGCTGAAGACCTCTGGCTTCGACTACAAGATCATCTTTCACAGCCGGAATTTCGGCTCTTTCACCGCCATTCGAACCGGTCTCGAACATGCTTCTGGCGAGCATGTCGCCGCCATGGCCGCCGACCTGCAGGAGCCGCCGGAACTGATCGTGGAGTTCTTCTCGATCCTGGAGAAGGATGGGGCCGACGTCGTATTCGGGCGCAGGACGGGTCGCAATGATCCGCCGATAACGCGGGTTTTGTC
>NZ_RZSJ01000543.1:0-4159 GCF_003998025.1 Mesorhizobium sp. M8A.F.Ca.ET.021.01.1.1 | reverse complement strand
AGCCACTGCCGGTGCTGCCGGTCTTCTGATCGCGTCATTCCACGGCGGGACCGCGCACGGCAGCAGCCCCGCTTTCTCGACCTCGTGACGGAATGCCCATGCAAACCGCCCTGCAATTCGGCCCGATCCTGGTGCATCTCGACCTGTTGCTGCGCGGCCTGGAGAAGTCCATCCAGCTGGCGGCGCTGTCGATCCTGTTCGGCACCGCCATCGGTGTCCTTGGCGCCGTCGGACGCAGCTTTGGGCCGCGCTTCCTGTCGTGGCCGATCGCTGCCTATGTCGAGATGATCCGCAACACGCCGCTCTTGATCCAGCTTTATTTCGTCTTCTTCTCGCTGCCGCTGTTCGGCTTCAAACTGTCGAGCAACACGGCGGCGGTCGTGGCGCTGTCGATCCATCTCGGCGCCTACGCCACCGAGATCCTGCGCGCCGGAATCGAGGCCATCCCCGAAGGGCAGATCGAAGCGGCCAAGTCGCTCGGCCTCAGCCGCTACCGCATCATCCGCCATGTCGTTCTGGTGCCGGCGGCGCGCGCCGTCTACCCATCGCTGTCGGCGCAGTTCATCCTGCAGATCATGGGCACCTCGATCGTCGGCGCCATCGCCGCGGAAGAACTGACGGCGGTGGCCAACAACCTCGTCATGCAGACCTTCCGCAGCTTCGAGGTCTATATCGTCATCGCCATCATCTATTTCGTGCTGGTGCAGGCGGCCAGCCTGTTCTTTGCCGGCATCGGCAAGCTCATGTTCCGCTGGAAGGTCTAGATCATGAGCCTGCGCGATTTTGGCCCCAACGAACTGATGTTCCTGCTTCTGGCAACGCGTTGGACAATCCTTCTGGCGCTGATCGCCTTTGCCGGCGGCGGCCTGATCGGCCTCGTGGTGGCGGCGATCCGGGTGGCGCCGGCGCGGCCGCTGCGCTGGCTGGCCGCGGGCTACATCCAGTTCTTCATGGGCACGCCGATCCTGATCCAGCTATTCATGGCCTATTACGGTTCTTCGTTCCTTGGCTACCGGCCGGACCCCTGGGTGGCGGCGGCCGTGACCTTCTCGCTCAATGGCGGCGCTTTTTTCGGCGAAATCTTTCGCGGCGCCATCGAGGCAATTCCAAAGGGACAATGGGAGGCGTCAACGGCGCTCGGCTTCCGCTTTGTCAGGACGCTGCGGCTGGTGATCATCCCGCAGGCGGTGCGGCTGATGCTGCCGCCGACCGTCGGCTTCATGGTGCAGATCGTCAAGACGACATCGATCGCCTCGCTGATAGGCCTGACCGAGCTTGCGCGGGCCGCCACGCAGGTCAACACTGTGACCTTCCAGCCGGTGATGGTGTTCGGTACGGTGTCGCTGATCTACTTCGCGCTGTGCTGGCCGCTGTCGCTCTACGCAGGCTACCTCGAGCGTCGTTTCGCTACCGGAATGACTCGCAGGACCGAGACGCCGCTGGTCATGTCGGCAGTCTGAGCGAAGCCGTCAGCCCTTGAACGCCGGCAAGGTCAGGCCCTTGACGCCGACGTCGAGCGCGAACAGACCGCCCGGATTCTTCTGGCGCACGAAATGGCTGGCCGGGCGCTTGAGGACGGCAGAGGTGACGTAGAGGATGTCGAGGTCCTTGCCGCCGAACTCGCAACAGGTCGGCAGGTCGGTCGGCAGAACCACTGTTTCCATCAGCTCGCCATCGGGATCGTAGCGGCAGACCTTGCTGGTCACAGGGATGGTCACCCAGTAGCAGCCCTCGGCATCGACCGTGGCGCCGTCGGCGACGCCGCCTGTTGCCGTCATGTCGATGAAGGTGCGGCGGTTCTCGATGTCGCCGGTGGCGGGGTCGAAATCATAGGCCCAGACCGCGCCCGCATGGCTGTCGGAGAAGTACATGGTCTTCGAGTCCGGGCTCCAGGCCAGCCCGTTCGAGCAGCCGATGCCGTCGATCATCTTGTGCACGGAGAGATCGGCATCGAGCCGGTAGAGCGCGCCGATGAATTCGATCGGCTGTCCCGCCACCTCGAACATCGAGCCCGACCAGAAGCGGCCCTGGCGGTCCGGCTTGCCGTCGTTGAAGCGGGTCTTCGGCATATGTGCTTCCGGATCGACGATCGCCTCGAACTGGCCGGTTGCCGGATCGAAGAAATGAAAGCCATTGGTCATGGTCAGCACCAGGCCGCCCTTCTCGCGCAGGCCAAGGCAGCCGAGATATTCCGGTGTTTCGAAGACCTCGTCCTTGCCGGTCGCGGGGTCGTAGCGATGGATCAGCTTCTTCCAGATGTCGATCCACCAGAGCACGCCGGCCCTGGGGTCCCAGAGCGTGCCTTCACCAAGCTCGGCCCTGGCATCGACGACACAAGTGATCTCGACCATTCTTCCCTCCGTTCAGCCCCTGCGCAGCCTGCCGCCGAGGCCGGCAAAGGCCTCGCTGCCGATCGAGACCGTGAGCAGGATCACCGCGCCATAGACGACAAGCAGGGCGCCGCTCGACAGGTTGAGCGCCGGCAAAAGACCAGTGAGGATGGTCAGCACCATGGCGCCGGCGACGGTGCCGAGATAGTGGCCGCTGCCGCCGAGGATCGAGGCGCCGCCAATCGCCACCGCGGCGATCGAGGTGAACAGATAGGCGTCACCCATGCCGAGATAGGCCTGGCCGGAATAGCCGGTCAAAAGCATGCCGGCGAAGGCGGCGGCAAGGCCCGAAATCACATAGGTCAGGATGGTGGTGCGTGCCGTCGGCACGCCTGAGAATTCGGCCACGGTGGCGCTGGTGCCGAGCGCATAGAGGTGACGGCCGAAGGCTGCCTTGGAGAGCAGCACGGTCGCCACCAGCGTCAGGGCGAGCCAGATCAGCGCGATGACCGGAAAGCCGGCTATACGGCCGACCGACAGGAACTGGATCAGCGCCGGCGCCGAGGGGGTCGGCGAGCCGCCGGTCAGCACCAGGATCAGGCCTTGCAGGATGACGTTGGTGGCCAGCGTCATGATGATCGGCGGTACGCCGAACCGGGCGACGCCGACACCATTGATCAGCCCGATGAAGGCGCCGCCGGCGAGCAGCAGCGGCATCACCCAGACCAGCGGCAGATCCTGCCCGCCGCACAGCAGCGCCATGATGATCGCCGCCGAATTCAGCACCCATGGCACCGAGAGATCGATGCCGCCGCCGATGATGACGAAGGTCTGGCCGAGCGCGACGATGCCGACAAAGGCCGCCAGCACGACGGTGGAGCGCATGTTGGAGACGGAGAGGAAGCCGGGCGAGAACAGCGCCGTGACCAGGAGCAGCACGACCATGCCGGCATAGGCGAGCACAATCAGCCGGTTGCGGGCGAGGAAGGCACTCATTGGACGCGGCCCCTTGCGGTTTTCTCGGCGACGGAACTGGCCAGCACCGAGAGCAGCAGGATGACACCGGACGCGACCGGCTGCCAGTAGCTCGATACATGCAGCACGAAGACGAGGTTGCCGATGAGGGTGAGCACGAAGGCGCCGATCAGCGTGCCGGCTAGATGGCCCCGGCCGCCGAACAGGCTGACGCCGCCAATGACCGCCGCCGCCACCGAAGGGAGGATGTAGTCCTTGCCGATGGTAGGCGAACCGGCACCGGTCTGTGTCACCAGGAACAGCGCCGCGCCCGCCGCGAACAGGCCGGACAGGCCGTAGGTGACGAGATTGACGCGGGTGATGGAGACACCAGACAGGAAGGCCGATTTTTCGTTCGATCCGGTTGCCTGGATCGAAATGCCCACCCGGGTGGCGCGGAACCACCACCAGAACAGCAGCAGGACCAGCAACATCCAGACCGGGCTGGTGAGGCCGAAGAGCTGCGTGGAGGCAAAGCCGACCCACCATGTGGGAATGCTGCCGCCGTCGGTCGGCAGGATGATCATGGCGACACCGTTGAGGATCGACCATGTCGCGAGCGTCACCAGGAAGGGCTGCAGCTTGAGCAGTGAGATCAGCAGGCCGTTGAGCGCGCCGATGACAAAACCGATCGCAAGGATGGCCAACGCCCAGAACCCGGTGGTCGACGGATCATCGGCGAACCGCGTCGCGGCGATCACCGTGCCAAGGCTGATCATGCCGCCTATCGACAGGTCGATGCCGCCGCGCAGCAGCACGATGGTCTGGCCCGTCGCCGCCAGCATCAGCGTCATCGCCGCGGCGGTGTCGAGATT
>NZ_RZSJ01000542.1:0-4167 GCF_003998025.1 Mesorhizobium sp. M8A.F.Ca.ET.021.01.1.1 | reverse complement strand
ATCCAGATGCAGGCGATCCCGCCGCAGCTGGAAGGCCGTGACATTTTCGGCATCGCGCAGACCGGCTCCGGCAAGACCGCAGCCTTCGCGCTGCCGATCCTGTCGAAGATCATTGCGCTCGGCACCAAGCGGCGCGCCAAGACGACCCGTGCGCTGATCCTGGCGCCGACCCGTGAACTCGCCGTGCAGATCGAGGACACGATCAAGATCCTCGCCAAGGGCGCGCATGTCTCGACGGCACTCGTACTGGGCGGCGTCTCGCGCTTCAGCCAGGTGAAGAAGGTTGCTCCCGGCGTCGATATCCTCATCGCCACGCCCGGCCGCTTGACCGACCTCGTGCGCGAGGGCGACCTCATCCTCTCCGACACCAAATGGCTGGTGCTGGACGAGGGCGATCGCATGCTCGACATGGGCTTCATCAATGACGTCAAGCGCATTGCCAAGGCGACCGCGCCCGACCGCCAGACAGCCCTGTTCTCGGCCACCATGCCGGACGAGATCGCGGAGCTCGCCAAGGGCCTCTTGAAGAACCCGGTCCGCATTGAAGTTTCGCCGCAAAGCACCGCGGCGGCCGAGATCGTGCAGGGCGTCGTCTTCGCCCGCACCAAGCAGAAGCGCCAGGTTCTGTCGACGATGCTCGCTGACGCGGCGATGAAGTCCGTCATCATCTTTTCGCGCACCAAGCATGGTGCGGACCGGGTGACCAAGGACCTCGAGCGCGACGGCTTCAAGGCCGCCGTCATCCATGGCAACAAGTCGCAGAATGCCCGTCAGAAGGCGCTGAATGACTTCCGTGACGGCTCGGTGCGCATTCTGGTCGCGACCGACATCGCGGCGCGTGGCATCGACGTGCCCGGCATCAGCCATGTCGTGAATTTCGACCTTCCGGATGAGGCGGAAAGCTACGTCCACCGCATCGGCCGCACCGGCCGCAACGGTATGGATGGCATCGCGATCACGCTTTGCGATCCTTCGGAGAACAGCAAGCTGCGCCAGGTCGAGCGGATCATCCGCACCAAGCTGCCTGTTGTTGCCGACCATCTCGGCAGCCCCGATCCGGCACGCAATCCGGCTGAGAAGAACGAGCGCTTCGAACCCGCCAACGATCGCAGCGACCGTAACGGCCGTCGCGACGGCCGGCGGCCGGGCGGCGAGAAGAAGCAGAACAACGGCTTCGGCAAGAAGCGCTTCGGCGACAAGCCGGCCTTTGCCGGCGAGCGCAAGCCCGAAGGCGCCAAGCCCTTCAAGGGCAACAACAAGCGCCGCTTCGGCGGCAAGCGTCCGGCAGCGCGGGCTGCTTGATAGGCCTCACGGACGCCTCCAATCCTTGGGGTTGGCTGGTTGACCGGATAACAAAGAAGAGGGCGGCCGAGGCAATGCTTCGGCCGCCCTCTTCTTCTTGAAGCCTATTTCGCCACCGCTTCGATCCAGACGGCAATCCGTTGCGCCAGGAACGCCGTGGTGGATGGCGACAGCGCGTCGCCGGCAATGACATGATTGTCGGGATCGCCGGTGCTTTCCATGGGCACCAGCTCATGCGCGCCGCCCCAGCCCGCGGCGATTTCGCGGGTGCGGTCGGGCCGTACTACCTTGTCGATATCCGAGAAGATGAACAGGGCGGGGATGGTCGCCTTCTCCATAGGCGCGCCATAGGCAAGCTCGGTCAGGGCCTGCATCGGCATCGTCGCGGCGATCGGATATCTGGTGGTCCACAATTTCTCATGCAGCGCATTGCGTGGCACGAAGCTGCGCTCCTTGCCGGCGACGAGTTCGGCGATCTGCTTGCCCCAGGGCATGGTCAGGATCTCGGCGCCGGATGCCGTCACGCCGAAATTGGGCGAGATGAATGCAATGGCCGCCACACCCTCGGATGCCCCGGGCTGCGTCGCCGCCCAGGCCGCCAGCGAGCCGCCGGTCGACGTCGAGATGACGATCACCTTGTCGCCGATTGCCCGGCCGATGGCGATCGCCTCCTCATAGTCGTTGATCCAGGCATTGACGCTGCCTTGCGTCATCGCTTCGCCGTCTTGGCCATGACCGGTGAGGCGGGTGTAGAACAGGTTGGCGTCGAGCCGTTCGGCCACGTCGTCAGGTAGCGGGCGCACCTCGCCCTTCGAGGCGGAAAAGCCGTGGATGTAGACGATCGACAGCGGGGTCTTGGCATGCACCATCGGGTTGGCCCAGACGATCTCCTTTTCCAACCCGTCTCGGATATTGGGTACGGTGGCCTCCACTTTTGCCACATAGGCTTGTGGGTCGTCGCCGATGACGGAAGGATCGAAGCGGATCGTGGTGTCGATCGCTACGCGTGGACCCAGTACGAAGGTCAGTGCAAGGATGGCGACCAGGCCCAGCACAGCAAGCACGATTCGTCGCCCCATCGCAGACTCCACGCAACAATATTCAACCTATGGCGGTGGCCATGGACAGGCAACGGCCGTTCAGGCAGCCATGCCAGCAATCCTGTGGGCATCTATTCGTTGGGCGGTTTGCGCTCGTAATGCAGCGGCCGTGCCTTCCAGCTGGTCGTCAGGATGATCACCCATCGGCATAAAGGCCTTGGCAGCATGCCAAGAATTTTCAGCGGCCAGCTCGTCCGGTAAGGGAAGGTCACTTCGAAGCCACCGGACTTGATGCCCCGCACCATGCGGCGGGTCGCGCGGCCGACCGGCATCAGGCCCGGCATCGGCAGCATGTTCTTTTCGGTCAATGGCGTATCGACAAAACCGGGATTTATCACCTGAACGCGGATGTTCATCTTGTCGAAATCATACTTCAGCGACTCGGCCAGGATGTTGATGGCGGCCTTGGTGCCGCCATAGGCGGCCGTGGTCGGCCAGCCAAAATAGGCGGTCACCGAGCCGACCAGAACGACATGGCCGCGCGCGCGTACCCGCATATGCTCGACGACAGGCACCAGCCCATTGATGATGCCGAAATAGTTGACCTCGAAGGAGCGGCGGAAGTCCTTGACGACGAGGGATTCGCCAGGTGTCGAGATGTAATTTCCGGCATTGAATATGGCGAGCACGATCGGTCCGAGGTCCTTCTCGATCGCGGCAACCGTTCTTGCCATGCGCGGCTCGTCGGTGACGTCGCAGGGAAAGGACACGACCTTGCCCGGCATCTGCGCGGTCTCGACGATGAGCGTGTCGATCGGATCGTCGTCCAGCGCTGTCACCGCCACCGCATAGCCTTGTGACGCCAGGTCCCTGGCCAGCGAACGGCCAATGCCGCTGCTGCCGCCCGTGACCCAGGCGACGCCGTGTTTCGGATCGGCCCGATAGAGTGTCATGCTGCGCCCTGCCGAGTTGTTGGTGCCTTGCTCTAGCGGCGAAGAAATCGAATGAAAAGAGTGCTTTTCCACCACAGGTGCAAATGAACTGTGTGATATCGAGCCCGGTCGCGGCAAGGTCGGCACCCGCAGGGCCGGAAATGCGACTGGACCAGACGAATTCTTGCCTTGAAACCGCAGCGTTGGGTTTCTAGGGTTTCGGCGCATGTACACAAGGAATCCTGAATGCCCCGTTCTGTGATCGACGCGATCGGCAACACGCCTCTGATCCGCCTCAACAAAGCTTCCGAGGAAACCGGCTGCGAGATCCTGGGCAAGGCCGAGTTCATGAATCCGGGACAGTCGGTCAAGGATCGCGCCGGCCTGTTCATCATCCGCGACGCCGAACAACGTGGCCTGTTGAAGCCGGGCGGTGTCATCGTCGAGGGGACAGCCGGCAACACCGGCATCGGGCTGACGCTCGTCGCCAAGGCGCTCGGCTACCGCACCGTCATCGTCATCCCGGACACGCAAAGCCAGGAAAAGAAGGACACGATCCGGCTGCTCGGCGCCGAGCTGATCGAAGTGCCGGCCGTGCCCTACAAGAACCCCAACAATTACGTGAAACTGTCGGGACGGCTGGCCGAGCAGATGGCGAGGAGCGAGCCGAACGGCGCCATCTGGGCCAACCAGTTCGACAATGTCGCCAACCGAGATGGCCATATCCGCACCACGGCCGAGGAAATCTGGACCCAGACCGGCGGCAAGGTCGACGGTTTTGTCTCGGCGGTGGGGTCGGGTGGAACGCTGGCCGGTGTCGGGCTCGGATTGAAGGCCAAGAGCAAGAACGTCAAGATTGCGCTCGCCGACCCTCTTGGCGCCGCGCTCTACAG
>NZ_RZSJ01000541.1:0-4167 GCF_003998025.1 Mesorhizobium sp. M8A.F.Ca.ET.021.01.1.1 | reverse complement strand
AGCCGGGCGAGCGGCGCGCCGATGCAGAAATGGATGCCGGCACCGAACGACACGTTCTTTTGGTCCGGTCGGCCGGACTGGAAGGCAAGGGGTTCGGCGAAGGCGTGCGGGTCATGATTGGCCATGCCGAGCAAAAGCCCGATCGTCTGGCCCGGCCGGACGACGATGCCGGGCGCGATTTCGATTTCCTCATAGGCATAGCGCATGAACATGTGTAGCGGCGCGTCGAAACGCAGGCATTCCTCGACCGTGGCCGCTGTCGCTTCAGGGGAGGTGAAGAAGCGGCGCGGGTCACCGCCTTGCGCCAGGATGGAATGGACGGCATTGCCGGTCTGGTGCACGGTTGCTTCATGGCCGGCATTGAGCAGCAGGATGGCCGAGGAGACCAGCTCGTCTTCAGACAGCCTCTCACCGTCTTCCTGGGCCGAGATCAGCAGCGACAGCAGGTCGTCGCCCGGGCTCTTGCGGCGCTCGGTCACGTAGGCGCGCAGGAAGTTGGAGAACTCGCCCGCCGCCCGGTTGGCCGTCTCCTCGGTCTCGCGCGTGCGGCCGTGGATGTACATGGCGACCATCTGATGCGACCAGTCGAGCAGTTGCGGCCCCATCTCGACCGGCACGCCGAGCATTTCGCCGATGATGGTGATCGGCAAGGGGGAGGCGAAGGCCGGCAGGAGGTCGACGGCCTTGCCTGGTTCGAAACGGTCGATCAACTCCTTGGCGAGCGCTTCGACACGCGGCCGCAACCGTTCGACCTGACGCGAGACGAAGGCACGGTTGACCAATGTCCTCAGGCGCGTGTGTACCGGCGGCTCCAGCTCCAGCATCGAATTGGCTTCGATACCGTCGAATGCCTTGAGATGGGTCCTATCCTGGCCGGCACCGCGGCTGTCGGGAATGCCGGCCGGGTTCTGGCGGCCGAAACGGCGGTCGCGCAGCAGTCTGTTGACGTCGCCGAAGCCGCCAAAGCACCAGAAGCCGAATTCTTCCCAGAAAAACGCATTCGATGCGTTGTGCAGGAAGGCGTAGGCCTCGTACGGATTGAGGAAGAAGGCTGGTTCGCGCGGGTCGAGCCTAAGCCGGCGAGTGGCCGGATCAAAGGCCAGATAGGAGAGCGTCGATTTGGTCATGCCAGACCCATAGCGCGGCTTGCCAGCCCGGTTCCAGACCGTATGTTGCGTGCGGCAGCCCGATTGATTGAGCCAGCCAGTAGGGTCGCGGAAAGTCTGAACGGATGAATGTGATCGTTGTCGGCGCGGGTATCGCGGGTCTCTCCACGGCGTGGTCGCTGGTCAAGGCAGGCCACGGCGTGTCGATCGTCGAGCAGGGGCCGATCCCCAATCCGCTGGCGGCATCGGGAGACCATCACCGCATCATCCGCCGGGCCTATCGCGCTGGAACCGGCTATGGGCGGCTGATCACCGAAGCCTATGAGGCCTGGGACGAAATGTGGGCCGATCTCGGCGAGAACCACCTCGATGCGCGTGGCTTCGTCTGCGTTTCGCGCGAGCCCGGCGATGAGGCCGAGGAATACCGCGAGGGTCTGGAAGAGGGAAATTTCCCTTTCGAACTGCTGGAACCGGACGCAGCCGTCGAGCGCTGGCCGTTCTTCGAGGCTGGCTCGTTCCGCTATGCCTATTTCTCGACGGAAGGCGGCGCACTGCATTGCCGCAAGATAGCAGCCGGGCTGGCCACATGGTTGCGTGCCAACGGAGCCAATGTCTACGAGCACAGCAAGGTGACGGAGATCGATGCCGAGGCCGGCCATATCGTGCTGGAAAGCGGCGAGACGATGCAGGCCGACCGCATCGTCGTAGCCGCTGGCGCCTGGGTGCTGAAGCTATTCCCTGAGCTCGGCGGCGAATTGAGGACCTTTCGCACCGCGCTCGCCTATGTCGAACCGCCTGCCGATCTCAAGGCGGCATGGGAGGCTGCGCCCGTCATTCTCGATGTCGGCGGCAAGACCGACGGCTACATGATCCCGCTCACCCGGGGCGCCGGCATGAAGTTCGGTTCGGGCCTGCACAAGGTGCCGACCAGCAACGCCGATTGGAACCGCGAGCCGGTGCCGGGCGAGGGCGAGGCGATCCGCAACCTGTTTTCGCCGCCGATCGCCCGCATCGATGAGTACAAGGTGACCGAAGTGGTCACCTGCGCCTACACTTTCACCGATGACGAGAAATTCCTGGCGCATGAGACCGGCAAGTGCGTGATCGTCTCTGCCTGTTCCGGTCACGGCTACAAATTCGGCGCGGCAGTGGGGCGCCGTGTTGCCAAAGCCATTGGCGATGGCGATGTCGCCGGTCTCAAGGCCTGGCTGCGGGCCGAGGTGGCCTAACCCTAGTTCTGGCAGTGCCTGGGAATATGCACGCGCCGCCAGCCGGACGAACCTTCGCGCACCAGCACGCGGCGCGCGACGGTCTGGTAGGAGGCGGGAACATCGATGACGCGCCTTTGCTCGGGCCGCACCAGCACCTCCTCGGCGATGCTGTCATATTGCGCAGGAATGACGACGCGGCGCGTACGTTCGGGCTGGATCACCACCGTCTCGGCGACGCGTTCGTAGCGTGCCTTGTGCCAGACCTTGCACAGCACGCGGCGCCCATGGATGACGCGCCATTCCCAGGAATAGCCGCCGCCATCGGCCCTGACGGTGTGGTAGACGGTCCGGGTGATTGCCGGCACCACTTCATACCGAACCTGGGCCGGCACGGTCATCACCACGCGCTCCCGCGTGCCGTAGATCGGCGGGTCATAGTCGACGACCTGCTGGCCGGGAGGGCTGATCATGACGTCCTCGTAGACCGTGTCATAGACATCGGGTGTGCGGACGGGCTCGTAGCATTCGACGGCGCGGCCGCCGGCCGCCGTCTGCGAAATCGAGCCGAGCAGGGTCAGCCCGGCAATGGCGAAGCGTGCGGTTTTCCCAGACATGGCACTCCCCGTTTGAACTGCAGGCAAAAGTTCAACGCTGAATTGTAGGGGAAGCCGTTGCGGAGAAAAGCGGTTTCGGCGCATTTCGTTAAGCGACGAGGTTAAGAAACTGCTACTTGCGGGGGCTGGCTCGGTATTTCGGGTCGGCGTGGCATCAGCTGCTGCTAATCCTTGCCGGGAAGCTTGATTCGACTTACCCAGATGGCTAGGACGGGTCGGCCTTGCACAAGGATGAGCCGGCATCCTATTTACATCTTGACGATCCAGAACCGATTCTGCCCGAGCTGCCAGCCTGTCCGGCGCCGGAATCCCACCGCGAGACAAGAGATATCGAATGAAGAACCCCGTCGAAACCTACATGAACCTCGTTCCGATGGTGGTCGAACAGACCAATCGCGGCGAGCGGGCCTACGACATTTTCTCGCGCCTCCTCAAGGAGCGCATCATTTTCATCACCGGTCCGGTCGAGGACGGCATGGCGACGCTGGTCTGCGCGCAGCTCCTGTTCCTCGAAGCCGAGAACCCGAAAAAGGAAATCAACCTCTACATCAACTCGCCGGGTGGCGTCGTCACCTCGGGCATGGCGATCTACGACACCATGCAGTTCATCAAGCCGGCCGTGTCGACGCTGTGCATCGGCCAGGCGGCCTCGATGGGCTCGCTGCTCCTGACCGCGGGCCACAAGGACATGCGTTTTGCCACGCCGAACGCACGCATCATGGTTCACCAGCCGTCCGGCGGCTTCCAGGGCCAGGCGTCGGATATCGAGCGTCATGCCCAGGACATCATCAAACTGAAGCGCCGCCTCAACGAGGTCTATGTCAAGCACACCGGCAAGAGCTACGACGAGATCGAGAAGACGCTCGACCGCGACCATTTCATGACCGCCGACGAGGCCAAGGATTTCGGCCTGATTGACAAGGTCATTTCGTCGCGCGAGGCGGCCGAGGGAGCGTTGGCATAAAGGCTGGGTGGCAGTTGGATGGCACCATCACGCGCTTTTGGCGTGTCTTGCGTCATTTCGGCCACAATTGGCTGTTCCCTCGGAGGTCGGGATTGCCTACGTTAAGGCTATGTTGATTTTCGACGGCTTAGCTTTGCGTGGGGAAGCTGCGAATCATTGCCACGTTTTCTGATTTGTGTTTCGTACGGAATACGTTGCGGGAGCCGGAAGACTGGCGGCGGCGGATTCCCGCGATAAATAGAGTATGCGCCCTTTCAGCCAGACCATCGGCG
>NZ_RZSJ01000540.1:0-4186 GCF_003998025.1 Mesorhizobium sp. M8A.F.Ca.ET.021.01.1.1 | reverse complement strand
AGACCAGATCGCGGTCGTCGGCGCTGCCCGGCAGCGCCGAGCCGTGCATCACCTTCAGCCGCTCGGCGGCATCGAGCGACGTCGAAAGCCCCTTGGCCATGTCGAGCGTCACATGATTGCCACCGATGGCGATGGCGTCGCCATGGACGAACTTGCCTTCCGAAAACACCGAGATCGTCGTCGTGCCGCCGCCCATGTCGATGCAGGCGGCTCCGAGTTCGAGCTCGTCGTCGACGAGTGCCGCCAGCCCGCTGGCATAGGGCGTCGCCACCATGCGCTCGACCGACAGGTGCGAACGGTTGATGGAGAGCTCCAGATTGCGCATCGGCGCCGCATCACCGGTCAGCACATGCATGTCGACGCCAAGCGCATCGCCCACCATGCCGCGCGGATCGCGCACGCCGCGCTCCGCATCGAGCGAGAAGCCGACGGGCAGCGAGTGGATCACCTCGCGTTCGGCCTTCAGCGCCTGCTTGGCGCCGGCGCCGAGCACGCGCTTGATATCGGCTTCGTCGGCCTCGTGGCCGCCGAGGTTGATGGTGGCCGAAAAGGCTTCGCTCTTCAGTCGTCCGGCGGTCATGTTGACGATCAGCGAATCGACCGTCAGCCCGGCCATGCGCTCGGCGGCGTCGACGGAGAGGCGGATGGCATGCTCGGCGCGGTCGAGATCGACGACGACGCCCGACTTCACCCCTTGCGATTTCTGGTGGCCGATGCCGATCACCTGGATCCGGTGAGAGCGGCCGCGCAGAAGCTTGCCGTCATCGTTCGGCTTCAGCTTGGCCACCATGCAACAGACCTTGTTCGAGCCGACATCCAGCACCGTCAGGGTGCCGGACCGGCGCGACGAGGCATCGCCAGAACCGCCAAGCCAGCTCATATCTTCGTCTCCGGCTTGCGCTTGAGGGTTTTCGGCTTCTCGTTGAGCGCGGCCTCGCGCTGCGTCGCCGCCTGCGGCGTCAGCTCCACGACCAGCCGGTCTGTCAGGCGCATGTCGACAGCGGCGATATCGCGCGACAACAGCCCCTTGTCATGGTCCATCTTGACGAGTTCGGCGAGCGCCTGGTCCTCGTCGTCTTCGGGCAGCTTGACGGTGATGCCGTTGTCCAACTTGAGGTCCCAGCGCCGCTCGCCGACGCGGACATAGCCTTTGATGCGGCTGGCGAGGTCGGGATATTGCTCGATCTTGGCCAGGAAATCAGGCGCCTTGGCCGGCGCGCCGGTGCCGATCAACAGCGGCAGGAGCACCTGCTTGCCGCCCGAGAACGGCGCGATGACGGCGCCATCCTTTTCGATGACGGAGAGATCATCGCCCTGCTGCCAGAGCGCGAAGGCTTCGCGCTCCTCGACGCGCACTTCCAGCGTGTGCGGATAGACCTTGCGCACCGCGGCAATCTCGATCCACGGCAAGGTAGCGATGCGCTCCCGCGCGGCCTCGGCATCGAAGCCGATCAGCGACGTCCAGCCATCGAGCTCGAGCCGGTCGAGAATGTCGATCTCGGAAGTCTGGCGGTTGCCGACCACCTTGACCTGATCGACGGCAAAGCCGGTACGGGCGGTGATGCTTTGAATGATGCCGTCGGCATGACCGCCAAGGTAGGCGCCATAGGCCCCGCTCGAAGCCAGCAGCACCGACGACATGATCGCGGCGGAGAAGCGCGGCGCCTGAAATTCACCATCACCCAGGCGCGTCAGGATGCGCACCGGGCGGCGAAGCACGCGCGGCAGAACGAAATGGTCCAACGACAATGGCAGGCCGAACAGCGACGGCCCGGCCGCGCCCCTCACCTTGCCCTGTCCCCATTTCAACGCAGACACGAAGCGTCCTCCACCATCCAACTCAACAGTTCACCAAACGAATGCCCGGCATGGGCGGCAATTTCAGGCACCAGAGACGTCGGCGTCATGCCCGGCTGAGTATTGACCTCGAGCCATACAACCTCGCCATTTTCGGAGTGACGATCGTCATAACGGAAGTCCGACCGGGAAACGCCCCGACAGCCGACAGCTTGGTGAGCCTTGAGCGCCAGTGTCTGTATTTTTTGGTAAATATTCGGTGAAACTTTTGCGGGGCATTCGTGTTTTGATCCGCCCGCGACATATTTTGAATCATAGTCGTAGAAGGAATGGCCCGTTGGGATGATCTCGCAGACGCCGAGCGCCACGTCTCCCATGACGGCGCAGGTCAGTTCGCGCCCATGGATGTAGCGCTCGACCATGACGGTATCGCCATATTTCCACTCGGACGACCCGATGACCTGCGGCGGATGCGACTGCCCCTCCGAGACGATAACGACACCGAAGCTCGACCCTTCGCTCACCGGCTTGACCACATAGGGCGGCTTCATCGGATGCTTGTTCTGGATGGAGAAACGATTGGCGACCTTTGATTCGGCGACAGGCACGCCGACCGATTTGACGATCTTCTTCGCCTGCTCCTTGTTCATGGCGAGCGCCGAGGCGAGCACGCCGGAATGGGTGTAGGCAATGCCGAGATATTCGAGGATGCCCTGGATGGTACCATCCTCGCCAAAAGGCCCATGCAGCGCATTGAAGGCGACATCGGGCTTGAGCTCGGCGAGCACCGAACCGACGTCGCGCCCGACATCGACACGGGTAACCTGATAGCCTTCCTGCTCGAGCGCATCTGCACAGGCCTTTCCAGAAGACAGGGACACGGGCCGCTCGGACGAGAAACCTCCCAGCAATACGGCCACATGCTTGTTCTTCATTCCCCGTCATCCCCTCTCACGGCGGACTAAAAACCCAAGGATTTCCGCAACATTGAGTCCGAGTCTCCCGGCAGGTTGCCCCCCCAGACGGAAAACGCGGGTAACGCGTCGAACGACTCAAATCAGGAAACGCTTTAGGGCAGAGAATCAGAGAGTTGATTCACTGGCAAGTGCTTATGATTCCGAGGGATTCACTTTGTGAGAAAATGAATGCGAAAACCGTCTCGCTGAGTCTTTGCAGCAACGATTTCAAGGCATTTCGATCTCGTTGAAGTTCACGCATCACGTGAACTTCAAGATGCGCTAAAGAAGCTGACCCAGGAACTCCTGCACTGCATGCCCGGAGCGGAAATTGCCGATGCGCTTGATCTCCCACTGCAGCCGGATGCCCGAATGCTCGAGTACCCGCGCGCGCACCGTCTCGCCGAGATATTCGAGGTCGTAGCCGGTCGCGGTTCCGGTGTTGATCATGAAGTTGCAGTGCATCGGCGACATCTGCGCGCCCCCGATCATCAGGCCGCGGCAACCCGCCTTGTCGATTTCCTTCCAGGCCGAGGTGCCTTCCGGGTTCTTGAAGGTCGAGCCGCCCGTCTTCTCGCGGATCGGCTGCACGGTCTCGCGATGGTTCTGCACCGCCTCCATCGCCGCCTTGATCGCTGCCTTGTCCTCGGCAAAGCCTTCGAAGACGGCCGACGTGAAGATCAGCCCGGTCGGTGCCGCCGAATGGCGGTAGGCATAGCCCATCTCGGCGTTGCTCAGCGTCTGGACATTACCCTTGCGGTCGAGCGCACGCACCTCGACGACGCGCTCGCCCGTCTCGACGCCATTGGCCCCGGCATTCATCCTGAGCGCACCACCGATGGCGCCTGGAATGCCGTGGTAGAAATGAAAGCCGCCGATGCCGGCCTCGAGCGCCACCGCCGCCACACGCTTGTCGGGCGTGGCGGCACCTGCCCTGATCCTGATCGGGGAAATGACTTCGGCCTCGCCAAAGCCCTTGGCGGAAAGCCTGACGACGAAACCCGGAATGCCGCCGTCGCGGACCAGAAGGTTCGAGCCGACACCGACAATCGTCAGGGGGATCTCTTCGGGAACCGCCTTGAGGAACGCGGCAAGATCCTCCTCGTCGGCCGGCTGGAACAGTGCCTCGGCAAGGCCGCCTGCCCGGAACCAGGTGATCTTGTCCATCTCGGCATTTGGCGTCATGCGGCCACGCAGGCCGGCCAGCCGGTCGCCAAGTCTGTCGATCAGGGCCTGGCCGTTCATCATGAGGCGGCGAGCTCCTTCGGCAGCGCATAGGCCCATTGGGTAATATTGCCGGCGCCCAGGAAGACGACGAAGTCGCCGGGCTTGGCGATGTCGCGGATGACAGGCGCGATATCGGCCGGCCCCTCGATGTAGCGCGCGTCGCGATGGCCGCCGGCACGTATGCGCGACACCAGCGCGTCCGAGGT
>NZ_RZSJ01000053.1:0-17958 GCF_003998025.1 Mesorhizobium sp. M8A.F.Ca.ET.021.01.1.1 | reverse complement strand
CGACAAAGCCCTGCCGGTGGCGGACCTCGTCCAGATCAGCGGGCTCAGCCGGGCTCATTTCTCGCGCTGCTTCGCCGAGAGCGAAGGCCTGCCGCCCGCCGAGTTCGTGCTGCAGCAGCGGCTGCAACGGGCGGCGAAGCTTTTGACGAAAGCGGACTTCCTGCCCGTGAAGGAAGTGGCCATCCTGTGCGGTTTCGAGGACGCGAATTACTTTTCGAAGGTCTTCCGCCGGCTCTACGGGACGACGCCCAGCCAGTTCCGCACCACCGGCATGTATGCCAGCTTGCAAACCCCGGCCAGGCGCGGCGCCAGACTGTCGGACGACGAGATCTGACACCGCTTCGAGCTTCGTTCCATCAGGCCGCGTGCAGGCTGCCGCCGTCCAGCCACTCGCGTTGGGCGGGCGAAAGCGCGATGTCCAGCGCCCGCAGGCTGTCGTCCAGTTCGCCCAGCGTACGCGGCCCAATCAAGGGAACCGACGGGAAAGGCTGATTGAGCACATAGGCCAGCGCAATGTGGATCGGGCTCTTGCGCAGCCGGGCGGCGAGTTCGATCGCGCGGTCGCGGCGGCCGAAATTGCGCTCGGAGTACCAGACCCGCACCAGTTCCTCGCTGTCCAGCCTGTCGCGCCCGGCGCGATCGGTGAAGAAGCCGCGTCCCTGGCTCGACCAGGCGAAGTTGGGCATCTGCCTGGATGTCAGCCAGGCCTTCCAGTCATCGGTAGAAGAGGTGATGCAGCCGGCCCAGATCGGTTCCAGCATCTCGGCCAGCGAGAAATTGTTGGAGAGCGCGCCCGGCTTCCGCTTGCCGGTGCGCTCGGCATAGGCAATCGCCTCGTCCATGCGCTGCATCGTCCAGTTCGAGCCGCCGAACGGTCCCCGGATGCGGCCGGCCCTCACCTCGCGATCCATCGCGTCGACGAACTCACCGACCGGCACGTCCGGATTGTCGCGATGCATGAAATAGATATCGACATGGTCGGTCTGCAGGCGGTCGAGCGACTGGGCAAGCTGCTTGCCGATCACGTCGGGATAGCAGAGCGGCGAATGCGCGCCCTTGGCGATAACGACCGATTGCTCACGCACGCCACGGTTCCTCAGCCATTGGCCGAGCAGCGTCTCGGTGTAGCCGCCCCCATAGACATAGCCGGTGTCGAACAGATTGCCGCCGGCTTCGAAGAAGGCGTCGAGCAGGATCGACCCGGAGGAGAAGGTGCGGAAATCCTCGAAACCGAGCGCCACCACCGAAGCGGGCTTCGCCACGCCCGGAATGGTGCGCTTGCCGATCGCCGTGCCGCCCGAACGCAAGGGCCGGCCTGAGATGGTGTTGGTGCGCAGCGAGGCCTTCTCGATCTCATATTCCAGTCCCACGGCCGCACGCCATCTGTCGAGCACGCGCAAGGTGCCGAGGCTGTCGGCCCACCCCATGCCCGGCCAGGCAAATTCCTGCCGCCCGGCGCGGATCGCCTCGGCGGCGGCATCGACCTCGAAGGAATAGACGTGGCGCTTCTCGTTGACGCTGATGGTCTCGCGCGTACCGTCGGCGCCGATCACGTCGATCCGGCCGAGGCCGACATCGCGGTCGCCGCCGGCGAACCAGAAGTCCGGCACCTCGATACGCCCCTTTGTGCCGAAGATACGCAGCACATTGTCCTGGTTGAGCGAGATGCTGCAGGAAACTTCCGCGACGATACCGCCTGGAAAATGCAGGACAGCGGAGGCCCATTCGTCGACGCCGGATTGACCAAGATGGGCGGTGCCGGCGACCTTGTCGGGTTCGGCGAATGGCTCTCCCGCGGCGGCGCCGGCAATGAGGCGCACCATCGAAACGGGATAGCCGCCGACATCAAGGATGCCGCCGCCGGCAAGATCGTTGGCGTAGAGCCGATGCTCCGGCATGAAATCAGGCATGGCGAAGCCAAAGCTCGACTTGATCATCCTGATCTCGCCGATGACGCCCGACTTGACCAGGTCCACCAGTTGCAGCGTCTGCGGGTGGAGCCGGTACATGAAGGCCTCGCCGAGGAAGGTGCCGGCCTTTCGCGCCGCATGCATCATGGCGTCGGCCTCGAAGGCCGTTAGCGCGAGCGGCTTTTCGCAAAGCACATGCTTTCCCGCTTCCGCAGCCCTGATCGCCCATTGCGCGTGTCCGGGATGCGGTACCGCGATGTAGATGGCGTCGATTTCCGGATCGGCAAGCAGCGCTTCATAGCCATCGAGGATGCGGGCGCCGGGGAAGCTCTCGGCCAGGCCCGGCTTGCCGGGGTTGCGGGCGCCGATGGCGACCAGTGTCCCTGTGCGCGACCCGGCGACGCCGCCGGCAAAGGCCTTGGCAATGCCCCCCGGCCCGAGGATGCCCCAGCGAATGGGCGTTGATACAGTCATGTCATTCTCCTTGCGGGCTTGGAAAGGGGCGGCCGGTCAGCGCAGCCGCAGCCCCTTTTCGTCGAACAGGTAGGATTTGCGGATGGAAACGGTGACCTTCGATGTCTGGGGGATCTTTGCCGCGGCGCGCTGGATCACGATGTCCTCGCCATGGCTCGTCCTCGCGTAAAGGAAGCTCGTGCCGCCGAGGTGCTCGACCACGTCGATGGTGGCGGTGAGGTCGGCGTCGCCTTCACCGGCGCTGCCAAAATGTTCGGGCCGCACGCCGACGATGACCTTGCTCCCAGGTTCCGGCGCGGCAACCGTCAGGGGCTGTGTGATGCGGGTTTTCTCCTCGCCCGCCAGCTCGACCACGACGCCTTTTGCATCACGCCCGACAATGTGGGCCTTGATGAAGTTCATCTTCGGCGAACCGACAAAGCCAGCCACGAAAATATTGTCGGGATTGTCATAGAGATCGAGCGGCCGGCCGATCTGCTCGACATGGCCGCCGCGCAGGACGACGATCCGATCGGCGAGCGTCATCGCCTCGGTCTGGTCGTGGGTGACATAGACCATGGTGGCGCCGAGCTCCTTGTGCAGTCTTGAGATCTCGACCCGCATCTGCACGCGCAGTTCGGCGTCGAGATTGGAGAGCGGCTCGTCGAACAGGAACACTTGCGGCTCGCGCACGATGGCGCGGCCGATGGCGACACGCTGGCGCTGGCCGCCGGAGAGTTTCTTGGGACGGCGGTCCATCAATTCGCTGATGCGCAGGATCTCGGCCGCGCGCTTCACCCGCCGCTCGGTGTCGGCCTTGGGATTGCCGGTCATGCGCAGCCCGAAGGAGAGGTTCTGTTCGACGCTCATATGCGGATAGAGCGCATAGGACTGGAAGACCATGGCGATGCCGCGATCGGCCGGCTCGACATCGTTGACCACCTTGCCGCCGATGGCGATCTCGCCGCCGCTGATGTCCTCGAGCCCGGCGATCATCCTGAGCAGCGTGGACTTGCCGCAGC
This sequence comes from Mesorhizobium sp. M8A.F.Ca.ET.021.01.1.1, assembly GCF_003998025.1. Taxonomy (NCBI): domain Bacteria; kingdom Pseudomonadati; phylum Pseudomonadota; class Alphaproteobacteria; order Hyphomicrobiales; family Phyllobacteriaceae; genus Mesorhizobium; species Mesorhizobium sp. M8A.F.Ca.ET.021.01.1.1. The sequence continues at coordinate 14,573 of NZ_RZSJ01000053.1, read as the reverse complement.
CTGACGGGCCGACGAAGACGACGAACTCGCCATCGGCGATGTCGATGTTGGCGCCGTGGACGACCTCGAAGGCGCCGAAGCGCTTGGCGACGTTTGTGAGCGTGACGGTTGCCATTCTGCTCCCTATTTGACCGCGCCCGCGGCGATGCCGGCGATGAAATGACGCTGCAGGAGCACGAAGACGACAAGCATCGGCACGGTCAGCATCACCGCGCCCGCCATGATGCCGCCCCAAGAGACTTTGGTCAGGCCGATCAGCGTGCCGAGCGCCACGGGTGCTGTCATCGAACCCGGCTGGCTGTTGATGAGCAACGGCCAGAGATAGTTGTTCCAGGAGGCAAGGAACAGGATGATGCAGAGCGCGGCCAGCATCGGCCGCGCCAACGGCAAGGCGATGAAGACGAAGATACGCCACTCCTTGACGCCCTCGACGCGGGCGGCATCGAACAGGTCGTCGGGCATCATGGAAAAACTCTGGCGCATGAACAGCACGCCAAGCGAATTGAACAGCGGCGGCACGATCAGCGCCACCCATGTGTTGGCGAGCTTGAAGTCGCGCGCCACCATGATGAATTGCGGGATCAGCACCACCGCATAGGGCAGCGTGATGGTGCCCAGGATGATGGCGACGACCACGCTTTTGCCGAAGAACTGGTAGCGGGCCAGCGCCCAGCCGGCCATAGAGGTCAAAAGCACCGACAGGACGGTGTAGGTCACCGCCACGCAAACGGAGATGACGATGGCGCCGACGAAGTCGGTGTCATGCTGCAGATTGTTGAAATTGTCGATGAAATTGCCGTGCGGCAACAGTTCGATGCCGGGGCTGAAGATGCCATTGTCGGGCATGGTCGAGAACACCACCATCATCCACAGCGGAAACAGCCAGATCAGCGCCAGCGGCGTCAGGAAGAGGTGCAGCGCGATGCTTCGTTTCAGTCTTGCCGATGAGAGCGAGCTCATTTCGGTTCCCTCGTCAGCCACAGCTGCACCAGCGTGATGGCGATCGCCAGCCCCGCCATGGTGTAGGCGACGGCCGAGGCATAGCCGAAATTGAGCGAGCGGAAGCCCTGGCGGTAAAGCAGCAGGCCGAGCGTCTCGGTGCCGCCGCCCGGCCCGCCGCGCTCGGTGATCAGGAACGGCTCGGTGAACAATTGCATGGTGCCGATGATCGACAGCACGGCGCAGAAGACGATGACCGGCTTCAACAGCGGCAGGGTGATGTGGAAGAATTGCTTGAGCTTGCTCACCCGGTCGAGCGTCGCCGCCTCATAGACATCCTCGGGAATGGATTGCATGCCGGCCAGCAGGATGATGGCGTTGTAGCCGGCCCAGCGCCAGGTGACCGCGATCATGATCAGCGCCATGGCCGGCGTGACGTTGGAGAACCAGTCGACCTTGGGCAGGCCGATGCTGTTCAGGAGCTTGTTGACGATGCCGAAATCGAGGCTGAACATCAGCCGGAACACCGCGGAATAGGCGACCTCGCCGACCACCACCGGGGCGAAAAAGGCGAAGCGGTAGAGGCCGCGCGCCCTGAGCAGCGGCGAATTCAGAAGCACCGCCATCACCATGGCCAGCGCGATCATCACCGGAACCTGGATGACCAGAATGACCAGCGTGTTCTTCAGTGCGTTGAAGAAGGCGGGGTCGCCGATCAGCCGGCCCCAGTTGAAGCCCGGCGCGAAGCGCCAGGGCACGGTGCGTGTTGCCTGGAACGAGATCAGGAACGAGGAGATGATCGGCCACACCCAGAAGATGGCGAAGATCAGGAGATAGGGCGTGAGAAAGCGATAGGCCGTCGCATTGCGGTTGCGCATCTTTTCTCCTCCTCCTTTCTGTTTTTCCGGTTAGTGAGGCAGCAATTGCCGAAGTAGGCGCCGCCCCTCATCCGCCTGCCGGCACCTTCTCCCCGTATAGTGACGGGGAGAAGGAAGCTGTCAGCACCTCAGGACTTGACCGGCAGCCCGGTCGCCGAGGCGATCTGGCTGGCGGCATCGTCGAGTGCCGCCTTGGCGTCGGGATAGCCGCCGGCGAGATATTTGGTCTGCACCGCGCGCACGATGATCTCGGCATCGCTCTGGAACTGCGTGCCGCGGCTCGGAACAACCTTGGGCAAGGTGCCCAGAATATCCTTCCACACCGCCTGGCCACCCCAGTAGGGCAGGCCCTGGCCGACATAGGGGTCGTTCAGCGCCGAGACCAGCGAGGGGACGAGGCCGAACTCCTTCAGCATGGTGATCTGGCCTTCATTGGTGCCGAGCGTGTATTTCAAATACTCGTAGGCAGCTTCCTTGTTCTTCGACGCCGAGGTGATGGCGAGCGAGGAGCCGCCGAGATTGGCCGCACGCGGGCCGTCCGCGGTCAGGCTCGGCATCAGGTAGACGCCCCATTTGCCGTTTTCGCCCGCCGATTCGGTGCGGATGGTGCCCTCGTACCAGCCGCCATAGACCTGGGTGGCGACGGTTCCGGCGGTGTTGTTGGTGATCTTGGTGCCCCAGTCGGCCGACGAGACGATGCCGGCGTCCTTCATCTCCTTGAGCTTGGTCATGGCGTCGACGCATTTGGGCTGGTTGACCGTGATCGACTGGCCGTCCTCGGCGAAATAGGCGCAGCCCTGTTCGTTGGCGATCATGCGGAAGAATTCACTGTCGCCGTTGAAATCGGCATTGGTCATCGAGACGCCCGGATTGGCGGCCTGGATCTTCTTGCCGGCGGCGATGAAATCGTCCCAGGTCTTGATCGATGCCGGATCGACGCCGGCCTTCTCGTAGAAGTCGCGACGATAGAAGGCGGCGACCGGACCGGAATCCCACGGCATGGCATAGGCCTTGTCGCCGACTTCGAGTTCGGTGCGCTTGAAATCGGGGAATTTCTTCTGGTCCTCGGCCGTGTAGCCCAGCGTGTGCAGGTCGACGAAACAGTCGGGGAACTGGCTCCAGTAATTCTCGGCCTCGCCGTTCTCGATGGTGACGACGTCGGGCAGGCCAACGCCGCCGGCCGCGCATCCGGCGATCGACTTGTCATAGGTCGGCTGGTTGCCGAGATCCTGGACGGTGACCTTGATGTCGGGATGCAGCTTGTTGAAACCGGCAACCGTTGCCTTCAGCGACGAGGCGGCGACATTCCAGCTCCAGATCGTGATTTCGCCGGATTGCGCGAAGGCCGGGGCTGAGCCCAAGGCAAGCGCGAGCACGGCGCAGGACAGTGTGATGCGCATTGAAATCCTCCCATTTCATTTGCTCTCTCTGCGAGCCTGGCTAGACTAGGCACCGGCAAGGGCCTGTCCCCGACAAAGGGAATACGAAATTGGCGGAAAGTAAGATGCCCGAACGGCCGTTTTACCAGCCTGGTGCCAGCAGCGTGGAAGGCCTGCCGTTGCTGCTGCAGATGTTCCACACCAGCCCCCTGGTGATGCTGAAGCCGCATTGGCATGCCCAGGTCGAGGTGAATTTCATCGTCCGCGGCTCCGTCCACTACCGCATGAACGAGCACGAAATATCGCTTTCGGCCGGCGAGATGTGCCTGTTCTGGGGTGGCCTGCCGCACCAGATGGACGATTTGAGCGACGACGCCGTCTATGCCGGCGCGCATCTGCCGCTGGTGCATTTCTTTCGGCTGCACCTGCCCGCGGACATACGCCACCGGCTGATGACGGGTGCGACGCTGGTGACCAGCGCCACCGATCAATCCGACAACGACAATTTCGCCCGCTGGAACCGCTATGCCCGCTCGGGCGATCCGGCCAAGGCCGAGCATGCCGTCAACGAACTTCTGCTGCGGCTGGAACGGGTAAGGTTCGAGCCCTACCGGCTGGTGCCGGTAAACACCGCCGGACAGGAAGCGGGCAACCCCTTCGACCAGCAATCGTCGCGCAATGTCGGGCGCATGTGCGATTTCATCGCCGAGAATTTCCTCTACGACATCGATTGCGTGAACATAGCGGCGGCCGCCGACATCCACCCCAAATACGCCATGAGCCTGTTCAAGAAATCGACCGGCATGACGCTCAACGAATATGTCAACCTGTTGCGGCTGAGCTATGCGCAGGCACTGTTGATGCACCAGGACGCCAACGTGCTGCGCGTCGCCATGGACTCCGGCTTCGGCTCGCTCAGCGCCTTCAACAAATCCTTCCGCAAGCTGGCCGGCATGACCCCATCCGACTTCCGCAAAGGCCTGGCAGGCGCCAGATAGGCGGGCGCACGGCATGCAAACCGGCCCATCGGGCGGCATTTCTTTTCCTGCGGGAAATCCACACCTGGGCGCTGGACAGGCCGAATTCCCGTGCTATAACCCACGCGCTTTCAAGGGGCGCCCACGGTGCCTTCATGAAATCCGGAACACGACTTTTCGTTAGCCGGAGCAGGCCCAGATAGCTCAGTTGGTAGAGCAGCGGACTGAAAATCCGCGTGTCGGTGGTTCGAATCCGCCTCTGGGCACCAAACCCCTATTTTCTTCAAGGTTTTCAAGGCGAAGTTTCGGGTGCGGCCCGGCTTCCAAAAAAGTGCGGCCCTATTTCACTGCTCGAAGCTGCGGACGCTTGGCGCTCCCGGCCAGCTTTTCCATAGCAGCTTCGGCTAGAACGCGCTGCCGCGCGCCCTTCGTATAGCGATCTACCTCCTTCGAGGTCGTGTGGCCGGTGATGGCCATGATCTCGCGATCCGAGCAGCCAAGTTCAGCCAGGCGCGACGCCGCAGCCTTACGCAGGCCGTGCGCGCGCCCCGGCACCCCTGCCTCGACGCAGCGATCCCGAAACCAATTGCCGAAGCCGGCGGCTGTGAAGGGCCTGCCTAGCTCGTTGATCAGGAATGCGTCTTTGCCAATCCTGGATTTTTCCATCACCGTCCGCAGGGCGGGCACGATCGGGATCGCGAGCGTGATCGGGTTCCGATTGCGGTTCTTGAACTGTGTGAAGGTAAGCCAGCCGGCTTTCTCGTGTTGTGGCCCGAACTGCACCACGTCGGATCGGCGCTGGCCGGTGTAGAGCAGCAAGGCCAGCGCGAGCCGGGCCATGGTTCCGATCGGGTGGCGCTTCTCAAACTGTTCAACCTGCTCGATGGTCCACGAGAGATGCCCATCGCCTTTCGACTTAAGGTATTTGATCTCGCGTGCCGGGTTCGACTTAATCCCCGGCTCGTCGCCGTCGAGGGCATAGGCGTAGACCTGCCGCAGCGCCTTTACGATCCCGTTGGCAGCTTCCGGCCGATCGGCGTGCTCGTCTCGGATCATGCGAACGTGGCGGGGCTCAAGCCCCGCCGCGCTGCGATTGCCGTAAGCGGGCTTGCCATCCTTCGCCCCGGCCTCGCACAGCTTGTCGAGGATCAGCTTGCGGACGTGCTGCGTCCGCGCGTCCAGTCCCCGATATTCAGGCGACTTGTAGTAGCGCACGATCAGCTCGCGCAGAGATCCTGCCTTGGGCCTAGCAAGGCGATCATTCGCAGGGCGGCCGGCGGCGCGCCCGTCGAGGGTCTTGCCCTGGCTGGCCAGCAGATAGGCCCGCAGGAAGTCGTGGCTTCCCTCCTCAGCTCGGATGCGAATGCGCGGCCCCGGCTTCCTTCGATAGTAGACCCGCACGTTGCCATGCCGGTCCTTTTCCCTGATGAGATATTTCGTCTCGATTTCCATCATTCACCAACCTTGTGAGCTTCAATCCCAGTCGCCCTTCGGCTGACCGGCATCGCCAGTTGGCAAAGCATCGAAGAAAACGTCCAGCGCAGTTCGATCCCAAACAGCGCGGGTATTGATCCTTTTTGGCGGAGGCATGCGACCGTCCTCGACCATGGCGTCGAACAGCGTCGTGCCGACACCAATGTACGCGGCAGCCTCGACCCGCGAGAGGCCTCGCGGCGGGAGCGACAACGGCAGTATCGAGCGGCCCCGGATAGGGCCGCCGCAGTCTTCGGAGATTTCGGGCCGACTTATCACCGCAACCTTCACCAAGGAAAAAGCGGCGACGGTACCTATTTAAGGCACTCAAAAGTCAATAGAGAAATCCCTTCGGATAAGCTCAAATGGCGGATCGTCAGCGATTGCTTTGTTTCGTCCGCCCGCATTCGACCTAATAGATATGCTGGACACTCAGAATGCCGCCCGCGAAGCAACACAAGGCGGCGACACCAGTAGCTACCGCTACCCAGTTCAGCATTGCTGCTCTGGCCCATTCGCGCTCCGATTTTGGGGTCTGCTCTACGTATGGCCAATCGTATTTCGTTTGCTGGAAAGTAAGCGCTCTCGAGTAAACCGAATTGGTGAGATAGGCCAGCGCGCTGCCGGAAACGGCTGCGGCGGTGCCCCATGCGAACCAAGACAAGGCACCCGTCACATCCATAATCAAGCGCGCTCGTTCGGCGGCAACGCCATTGTCGAGGACAATGCCAGCTAAGCGCGCCAAGATCGTTTGAGGCACTGTCGGATCAGTCGCGGCATTAAACGTCGATGACAGGAAGCCCAACAGAGCAACACAGGCACCGCCGTTAACCAACAAGAGCGCCTTAAGGGCGAGATTTCCGCACTCAATCGCGGCCTTCTCCATGTTGGCCGTGCGTGCCTTATGTGCGTCCAGAACCGGTTGCGCCCAAGCCCTTCGTTTCTCGATGATTTCCAATGAAAGCGGTTCGTCAGCCATAGCGCCCCTCGCTGGTGCAATTGTTATTGGTTATATGCGTCGGACAAGCCTCGCTTCCAAGGCCCGTACGGCCATGTCGCGGTACCGCGCCATGGCTTTGGGGCTGCTAGAATAGGGATTGATCGGAAAAGCACTCAAGCCTGCCACATCCCCTGCCTCGACCAAGGCGACGAGCTGCGCGAGCTTGCCCCGGAAGCGCTTGTGCGTCTCGGCGCTAAAATCGGGCGCGGCAGGCATTTCGCCACGCTGCGCAGCTTCAAGGATCGCGGCGCGCTTGCCGCCGGCCTTCCGAGCGCCAACAGGCTTCCTCGGGGCGCTGCGGGGCGCTGGGGCCGCTTCTTTCCGGGCCTGGGCGATCATGGCGGCCGGCACGAGGATCGTCAGCTTGTCGGGAGTGATGGCGTAGATCAGCGGCTTCTTGCCGCTTGGCGTCTTTCCGAGCTTGTCGGCGGCCCTGACGGCCGCCGCGAGGGTCTTCGCCGTTTTCTTGAGCGTTTCATGCGGGCCGGTGCGCAGATTGGCGGCGAAACTCACCGCTTCGGCGATCTTCTCGATATCGGACGCGTCGGCAGGGTGCAGTTTTTTTGCCATGGGGAACCTCCGTGTTGGACACGGCTGGTCCAGTTATCGAGAGACCGGGAAAGAGCAACTCCGGATTGGTGGACCGAACTGTAAGGAAGAGATGTCATCTTGATCGAGACCGGGATCTGGGTAGGGTTGGGCGCATGAGCTCGACGCACACAAACGAGGCGGCAATCGGCGGGGTAGGGGTAGGGTCCTATACCGCACCCGAGGCGGCGCGCCTTTTGAGGACGTCGGCCCTCAATTTGAACCGGTGGCTGCGCGGCTACACTTACCGACGTCGAGGCGAGGAACGGCAGATGCCGCCTCTTTGGGCTTCGCAGCACGCCGACGTGCAAGAGCACCTTGAGATCGGCTTTCGTGATCTGATCGAGCTGCGGTTCGTCAAAGCATTCGTGGATGCCGGTATGGGTCTGCTCGCGATCCGTAACTGCCTGGAATATGCACGGGAGTGCGTCCGCGACGAACGCCCGTTTTCGACCCGCCGCTTTCAGACGGACGGTCGAACGATCTTCCTCGAAAGCATTGAGCGAGCCAGCGAGCCGAAGCTGCTTGACCTAAAAAAACGGCAGTATGTGTTCAAGCAGGTGATCGAGCGCACCTTCAAAGACCTCGATGTCGAGGACGATACGGTGGCTCGGTGGCGTCCTTTTCACGGCAAATCTTCGATCGTGATCGATCCAGGTCGTGCGTTTGGTCAGCCGATTGCATCACAGTTCGGCGTTCCAACCGTGGCATTGGCCGAGGCGGCTGAGGCGGAAGGCTCAGCCGAAGATGCGGCACGGATTTTCGAGGTCCCGGTCGGCGTCGTCCGCGATGCGATCAACTTCGAAGAAGGCCTCGCGAGAGCAGCTTGAAGGTCTTGATCGATGAGAACCTTCCTCCTGCGCTAGCACGCTCCCTCAACGCTTTGTTTGCAGGTAAGCATCACATCATCCACACCCGCGATCGCTTCGGGCCAAAGGTGACTGACGTTCAGTGGATCGGCGTACTCAGCGCCGAGGGAAGGTGGGTCGTGATCTCTGGCGATCGCCGGATAACAAGAAACAAGACGGAATATAACGCGTTCCGCAGCTCCAACTTGGTTGGATTTTTCCTGTCAAAAGGCCTGAACAAGTCTCCTCTCATCAAGCAGATGGAGCGCCTTCTCGCACTCTGGCACACGATCGAGACGCAGGCCGTAATCGTCCAGGGTGGAGCAATATTCGAGCTTCCAATGACCAGCACGAAGATCAAGCAGATGTGAGAGGCTGGGTTGGCCCGGCCTCGTCAGTGTGCGGCTCGCTGCATTCCTACTATTCTCGCCGCCAGGCCGCCGAGACGGCCGATCAGGAAGGGGTCGAAATTCGCCTGGGCAAGCGTAACTGCCACGCTGCGCGGGCTCGTGAGGTCGGCCGAAGAGGCACGCAGCGCCTGCACCATGTAGGCGACCGATCGGCGACGTTGGTAAGCAGCCATTGCCGGCGTGGGGTCGATGAACTCAATTTCCATGTGTCAGCTCCGTTGTCACAAAGGGCTCGAAAGCCGTCACGATGTGAGCAAAAACGGTCGCACGGAGCAAATTGGAACTGAAGCTTTGTTTCCTACCGTTTCTCCAACGATCTCCAACTATGGCCTGAGCGCTCGAACAACTTCACCGAGAAGAACATCGAGGTCTTGCCGGAAATTCACTTGGCTGGCAGTCGGGAGGATTTCGCGAGGCCGTATCTGCTGATGCAAGATGCCGTCAGCGATGTTTCGGAGCGAGTTGTCCAAGTGCGTCATGGTGCCCTTGAGCGACTGCCCACCGCAGGAACTGGCATACTGCCTGAAGCTGCCGACGTTGAAGATGGGCGGCACATGATCGGCGATGGCACGTAACAACATTGCCACCGAAAAGTAGTTTTCGCGCTCGTACGCGTCGTTGATCTCCTCGCAATAACGGATCAAGCGACGCAGATCGAACTTGGCTCCTGTGATGGCCAGCAGCTCAGCCAGGCGCCCCGGCGCGACGTAAGGCTCAACGGCTGGCGGACGTGATGCAGTTAAGGGCGGACGCGCTGAATAGGGTATGTCCCGTACTGTCTGAGCGGCTGCGCGAACTATGCTAGCAGATCGCTCGACAGAGGCATAGGATTGAGAACCAAGCCAATTGTTAACGCCATCAGCTTGCATCATCCCCAGCTGAAAATCGAAATCGTTGGGAACACCAAGCGCTCGCTTCATAATGGTGCGAGCCCGAAGAACTAGCCCAATGAAAGCAGCCTGATCCCCGTCGCCTATGTGAAGACCGCTATTCGTTCGTTTGAAGCGAGACTTTATCGTCTCCATGTCGTCAGCGATGATATCTAGCGCAGCCGCTTCGTTCATTTCCTGTGCCCTGGCGATCTCCCATCGACCAATATAGCTGACGGGTTAGTGCCAGTGCGGATTGCGTTGGAAATTCCACCGAAATTTCCAATACGCTTAGAACTATTCACTAGAGAGCCCCAAAGTGCGCCATGGAGTTGCCGGTCGGCTGTTTCCTTCATTCGATGATCGAAACGCCGCTGTAGGGCCGCTGCTCGTCTTGTGTGCTCGTGGTGATATCGGGGACAGGGCACCTTCGCCCTCTCAAGGACATGGAGAACGCTGTGGGAAAGGGAGGGTGCCTCGGTGAGCGACGCCGTCGGCCGCATCTGGCGCGCCAGTCAAAGCTAGCTCCGAATGCTATTGATCACCCGCACATAAATAGGATCATCAACATACTTCAGCACTTCGTCTTTTATGGCTTTCCTTATGGTGACATCAATCTGTGGTGAGGTCAGAGCGTGAAGGCATATTAGAAAGCGCTGGATCGAATATGATCCCAGATTGCGCCCATTGAGGATGTAGAGCCTGACGTCCGGGCTCAACCTGCTACGGTTCGCAATAATCCTGTCAAACGAAGCAAACACGGAATTCGCAGCGGGAAATTTCAGGTGCTCGACACGTTGGCGGATTGCGTCGCCTTCTTTGTGAGAACGAAACTTTCCGTACATTGCCGCCACCTGACGCGCAAAGAATTCAGAATGGGACCAGGTATCGACGTTTTCGTCGATGACTGCCTTTACGTGTTTTCGGAGCCCGTACTTTGACAAAAGCCACATAGATGCCACGAGGAAGAAGGGGTTCTTCGTAACATATGCTCGGCTCCCGAAGAGTTCTCCGAGGCGCCGAATATGACGATGCAGCGTGCTATTCGGCACCACGTGCCAGTCCGTCAAAGTCTTGCAAATCATCATTAGAGAAGCGTCATCAAGCATGTCCCCGCCTGTCGAGTAGCTTTCCATTACGCGAAACGCTGCACCCCCAGGGCCAAGCGCCTGAAAATAGCGAAAGACGCTCTCTCTGAGCGTAGGTTCTGATATCACCGTGCCAGCAGCAAACTTGAAGGCGTAGGGATCGCGATTTGATGTGAAGTGCGTCAGGTAGCGCTTAATAATCTTCTCCGAGTGGCCGTAGCTGACCTTGGCCTTAAACGTGTCGAACCTAACCCTTACTCCGGCCAGAAGGCGATCACGGCGCTTGCTCGAATGGCTGTATTTCGTAAGACGTTCCTTCACATCGTCTAGGAATTTGTTCTCTGTGGAGTGAAAGAATTTTCTAGCTTCGACCGCCGATAATATCCGGGTCTTGCCGGCATTTAATCGCAGGCCTCTCGTCATGAGGAGATGATCAAGATCCCTTAGCAATATTTTGCCAGCAGCCATAGAAGTGGTAGCAATAGTCATGTCGTCGACCCATCTAACAAAGCTGTTTGCCGTCAAATTTTTTAAGTAAGCGTCGACCTCATAGAGATATATATGGCTTAGTAGTCGCGGGGCGTCGAAATTCACCTGCGGCAGGCTCTTCTCTGGTGAGGGGAGATAGTCCGGCCTCCAACTTATTCGATCAAGAACACTGAACAATATATCCAATGTAACCTCATCAATCTCTTTGATTAGCGACATTATATTGCGTAGGTGTGAATAATCTATATTGTCAAAATAATTTGCTATATCAGTCACGCAAATGTATGAATGTGTACTTATCATTCGAAATCTAATATTAGATAATTTTGCCCAGCGCCTAAACCAGATGTATTCTTTTTCAAACGCAAATTCGGCCTCGCCAAAACCGTGACTTCGGCTAAAAAATGAATTCGTAGATGGTTGTTTTTTTAAAGCTTCGGGTAGAATAGCTTCGACTATGCACTGAAGAACGATGCAGTCCTCTGGAGAGGGCAGCACGATAGTGCGAGTGACACCAAGCCGCTTTTCGATCCTGATGGGGACCGATTGCTGAGGGCTATAGCTGCCTGCGCACAGGGACGTGTGCAGCTTGGCAAAGATTTGGTGTCGATCCCAATGGACATCGTTGAAATCGTGTAGATCCAAGACTTCTTGTGCGCGAAGTCCAGGGCGGACGTGTTTCTTCCAGGCTCTCTCCATCGCATTCTCGGAGAACACCCGTTCAAGTGCTTCAAGGCGACTGGCCAGCCGCTTGGTGTGAAACGCGTGCGCAGCATAAAGCGATTTTGCCATTGCTCCCCCTCAAGGCAAAAGCGTCGTTTATACGATGTTGGCACTATTATTCGTTAACCTACAAGATCGCTCATCCTGCGATCTCACCAATATGCGAAATCAGTGGCTTCCTCCGGGAGGCCTTTCGAATGCTATCACCTCATTTGGTGCGCCGTGCCGTAGCCGTAGCGGGCGAGATCGAACATCTAACAGCCGTGCAACTGCAAGTCGCCAGACGGCCTCCGAACGTGGTGAACAGGGCCGCTCGGTTGGGGAAAGGTGCGCCCGCCGCCGTGGTCAGATGCAGCAGGCGCAGCGGCGAGGCCAGGAACAGAACCTCGCCGCGATTGGTTACGAGCCGGCGTACGGGTTCTTGGCGAAGCCGCGCCAGTCTATGACTTTCGCGCCTACGTCGAGGCGGACCTTGATTTCCACACCGTCCACCTCGAAGCCTTGCCTCGTCTCGGTATAGACCCCCTGTGCGCCTTCGAGATAAGCCAACTCGATCAGATCGACGTAGGCCGGTGCGGCTGCGAAGTAGTAGGAGTTCGGATCGCCCGCGATATTGTAGCGTGCGACGCCCAAGTCCAATCGGGGCTCTGCGATCAACGTAAGGTTTTTGAGCACCGAGGCCACGGCATCGTTCTGCTGGGTTGGGGAAATCGTAGCCAGGAACGTCAAGGCCTGGATTTCGAGGGCCTTGGGGACGATCAGGTAGCTCGGCGTCAAGTTCAGAACGGTCTTGCCGTCGAGGCCGGTCTGCAAGCCCATCTTGAGGCGAGCCTCGCCAACCGTGGTTGCCCCGATTGCCCCTGAGGTCAGCAGGTTGCCGTGGGTGGCGTGGAACAGAGCTGCGTTGTCGCCCATGGTGGGATTGGCGAGCAGCTGCGCCCACACCACGTCGCTTTCGAGCTGCGCCGCTTGGACACCGAAGGCGCGCGGGATACGGCCGAACGCGTCGAGATCGTCGTTGACCAGCGCCTGCCGCGTGATGCCGATGATCTTACCGAAAGTGGCGATGCGATACTTCTCAGCGCCCTCGGACATCGAGCCGCGCTTGAACTCCCCATGCTCGTTGACCTTCTCGAACTGCGGCGCTTCGCTGATCGACGCGCGGGTCACGTCCTTGAAGTCGGGAACTGTCACTTCACGAACCAAAGGCCGGAAGGTCTGCGGCACCGCGTCGTAAGCCCCGCGGAGGGATTTGCCGGCGACGTTGCTCAAGATCGTGGGAAAGTCCGAGGTCGAGTGGAGACCCGAGCGCTGCCCAAGGGCTTCGCTCGCGATCTGCATCTTCGACATGCCGTAGGTGCGGCCACCGCGATCCTCGATCGACCGCCTCGCGAGATCGAGCAGCGACGAGGACATATAATGCTCCGCACCGGCCTCAAGCTTGAACCGGGCGGGATCGACCCGGTGCAGGATCGCGGCTTCCATCGCCCGCGCCCTCCGATGGTCGAGGCTGTCGTCGCTTACCGTGGCCGGAACGCCGAGCTGCCTGGCACCGTTGCTGGGGAAGTCGCGCTCCTGATCTTCGGCGAGGCGTTCAACCAGAACTCGACGGAATTCCTCGACGGTAGTCCCGGCTGCGATATGCTCTTTTCCGAGCGCGACCTGGCCGGTCCGGGTGGCGAGATCGGCGATGATATCGTTGCGAACGCGCTCAGCTTCGATGGCGGCGGGCGCGGGATTGGGGTTTGCAGCGGGCATTTTGCGCCCTCCTTTTGAAATTGTTGCGGGGAAGGTTTCAGGCTCGGCGCGCACTTGCGCGCCGGGATCGGCCGGGATGGGGACTGCGGAGAGTTCAAGGGGCTCCCAATCGACCACTGAATGCAGCGGCGGTTCGCCGTCGCGCTCGGTCACGACCACGGTGTGGACCCGGTAGCCGACGCTGATATTTTTGATCACGCCGCTCTTGATCTTGGCGACGATATCGGCGTCAGCCGGCGCTTCGGAGAGCTGCACGCGGGCAAGGCCCTTGCCCCGTTCGATCCGAGCGCTGCCGGGCACCACAGCGCCGATCACGTCAGCTAGATCGGCGCTGGAATGGGTATTCAGGAAGGGCGCGCCGGCATTGAGGCGATCGAGGCGCACAGCGGACGTGCTGACTTCCAACTCTTCGTCGTAAGGGCCGTCCAACCACGTCACTCGGCGCACTTTGGCACCGGTCGTCCAAACGATCTCGATGGTATTGTCAGCCTCGTTGAAGCTGGCGGCTCGGACAGACGCGCCGCGATGCTGCACAGGCAGGTCCAAGGTCGCAGCCGGAGCCGGCTGATGACGGTACATGTGAACCGCCGGCATCAGTTGAGACCCCTAGCCTTGGCATCCTCGACCTCGCGGATGCGCAGAACTTCGAGCCCGATCGCCTCGGCGACGAAGTGTTCGGCGACCGTCTGCCGGTCCATGCCGAGCACTGCGACCACGTAGTCAACCGAAAGCGTGCCGGGCCGCTCGGTCATCGAGCGGACGAGATCGCGAAGGTGGGGATTGAAGAGGGGGTGATCGAGCGCTTCGCTCAGAGCGACTGCGCCTTCGGCTTTTTCGGCGGCGGGTTCGGACATGGGGGACGGCCTTCCTTTTCAGCTTGGCCGTCGCGTCGAATATTTATCAGCCCACCCGGGGGGAACAGGTCGATCATGCTATTTCGACGCCCACCACTTCAAAGTGGAACAGGCCAGCCGTAAGCATTTGCGAGAAGATTTATTTCGTCAACGCAGTGGAATTTCCAACGCGCATTTTTTTGTCTCACTATCCGTTGGAAATATACATTCCAACGGCTTTGGAAACACAACCCAAGCGGAAAAATCGAGAGCGGAAATACACTCGTCCCTTGGGGGCCGCGCGCCCGCAGAGGGAGGGAG
>NZ_RZSJ01000539.1:0-4204 GCF_003998025.1 Mesorhizobium sp. M8A.F.Ca.ET.021.01.1.1 | reverse complement strand
GCATAGCGGCATCCTGAACCTCGCCATTCTGCCGACCTTCGGCACGCGCTGGCTGATGCCGATGATCCCCGATTTCGTCGAAAGCAATCCCGACATAACCATCAACTTCGTCACCCGCGTCGGCCGCTTCGACTTCGCCAGGGAGAGGCTGGATGCGGCCATCCACTTCGGCCTGCCGGACTGGCCGGAAGCCGACTCGACGCTTCTGGTGCGCGAAACGGTGGCGCCGGTGGTGTCGCCCGAATTCCTCGCCGGCCGCGCCATCGCCACGCCGGCCGACATCGGCCGTTTGCCGCTGCTGCACATGACGACGCGCCCAGGCGCCTGGACGGAATGGTTCGAGCATCAGGCTCTGAGCGCTCCGACCGGACCCGGAATGCAGTTCGAACAGTTCGGCACCGCCGCCCAGGCCTGCATGGCAGGGCTCGGCGTGGCGCTGTTGCCGCTGCTCCTCATCGAGGGTGAATTACAGCGCGGCCAGCTTGTGCCAGCGCCCGGCCAGCCGATGCAAAGCCGCAGCGCCTATTACCTCGTCGTTCCCCACGACAAGCGCGGCTATCCACCGGTTGCCAGTTTTCGAGACTGGCTGCTGGGCCGGCTGGAGAAGGAGCCGGCTGTTCTGGCGTGGTAGCTACTTCCGCTTCAGCGCGTCCGCCAGCGCCGCGCCAAACGCACCTTGCTCTGCCGGCCGCTCCGGCTGGCGCTGCGGCGCCGGCGAGCGTGGCGCCGGCCTGCCGCCGCCATTGTCGCGCGGTCCGCCCTTCGATGCGCCGCCCTCGCCGCCATCCCTGCGCATGGACAGCGCGATGCGCTTGCGCTTGATGTCGACATCGACGACGCGCACCTTGACCACGTCGCCGGCCTTGACCACCTCATGCGCGTCCTTGATGAAACGGTCGGCAAGCTGCGAGACATGCACCAGCCCGTCCTGGTGGACGCCGATATCGACGAAGGCGCCAAACGCCGCCACGTTGGTCACCGTCCCTTCCAGCAGCATGCCGGGCTTCAGGTCCTTGATGTCGTCGATGCCGTCGGCGAAGGTCGCGGTCTTGAAGCCGGGGCGCGGGTCGCGGCCGGGCTTCTCCAACTCCGCCAGAATATCGCGCACCGTCGGCAGGCCGAAACGCTCGTCGACGAAGACACGGGGATCGAGCGCCTTGAGCGCCGCGCTGTCGCCCATCAGCGAACGCACGTCGCGCCCACAGGCCGCCACGATCTTCTTGGCCACGCCATAAGCTTCCGGATGCACCGACGAGGCATCGAGCGGCTCGCTGCCATTGGCAATGCGCAGGAAGCCGGCGGACTGTTCAAAGGCGCGCGGTCCAAGCCGCGCCACCTTGAGCAGTTCCTTGCGGCTGGCGAATGGTCCGGTCGCATCGCGATGTGCGACAATGGCGTCGGCGAGCGACGCGCCGAGGCCCGAGACGCGCGCCAGCAACGGCGCCGAGGCGGTGTTGAGATCAACGCCGACCGCGTTGACGGCGTCCTCCACGACAGCTTCCAGCGAGCGGCCGAGCCGGTACTGGTCGACATCGTGCTGATACTGGCCGACACCGATGGATTTCGGCTCGATCTTGACCAGCTCGGCCAGCGGGTCCTGCAGGCGCCGAGCGATCGACACCGCGCCGCGCAGCGACACGTCGAGGCCGGGAAACTCGGCCGCCGCCGCCGCCGAGGCCGAATAGACCGAGGCACCCGCCTCGCTGACGATCACCTTGAGCGGCTTCGGACCTGCCCCCGCGGGCATGTCGGACAGCATGTCGGCCACCAGCTTTTCCGTTTCTCTGCTGCCGGTGCCGTTGCCGATCGAGATCAGTTCCACCTTGTGCTGGCGGATCAGCGCGGCAAGCTCGGCCTGCGTGCCACGCACATCGTTCCTCGGCGGGAACGGATAGACCGTTGTCGTCGCCACCAGCTTGCCGGTGCCATCCACCACCGCCACCTTGACGCCGGTGCGGATGCCGGGATCGAGCCCCATCGTCGGCCGCGAGCCGGCGGGTGCCGCCAGCAGCAGATCCTTCAGGTTGCGGGCAAAGACGTGGATCGCCTCTTCCTCGGCCCGTTCGCGCAGGTCGCGCATCAGATCGAGCGTCAGGTGCAGCGACAGTTTTATCCGCCAGGTCCAGCCGGCGACCTCCATCAGCCAGCGGTCGCCCGGCAGGCTGCCGCCGATGGCATAGGCGTTGGCGATCATCCGCTCGACCGGCTTCACCGGCGAGGTGTCATCCGCGTCGACCTCGATGTCCAGCGACAGCACTTCCTCGTTGCGGCCGCGCAGCATGGCCAGCGCGCGGTGGCTTGGCGCCGTGGACCATCGCTCGACATGGTCGAAATAGTCCGAGAATTTCGCGCCGGCTTCCTGCTTGCCATCGACCACCCTGGCGCGCAGGAAGGCGCGCTCCTTCATGTAGGTCCGCAGCTTGCCGACCAGATCGGCATTTTCCGCGAACTGCTCCGACAGGATGTCGCGCGCGCCCTCGAGCGCCGCCTTGGCGTCGGCCACCTCCTCGGTCACATACGCCAGCGCCACCTCAGCGGGCACCAGCGAGCGGTCTGCGAGGATTGCCTCCGCCAAAGCCCCCAGGCCTCGCTCGCGGGCGATCTCGGCCTTGGTGCGGCGCTTCGGCTTGTAGGGGAGATAGATGTCTTCCAGCTCCGCCTTGGTGACCGCCGCCGCGATCTTGGTTTCAAGCTCTTCGGTCAGCTTGCCCTGTTCGCGGATCGAGCCAAGGATGGTGGCGCGGCGCGCATCGAGCTCGCGCAGATAGGCGAGCCGCTCGGCAAGGTCGCGCAGCTGCGTGTCGTCCAGCCCGCCGGTCACTTCCTTGCGGTAGCGCGCCACGAACGGCACCGTCGCACCCTCATCGAGCAGTCCGATCGCTGCGGCCGCCTGTTCGGGCCGCGCCTTGATTTCGGCCGCGATGATGGCTGCGATGCGCTTGATGTCGGATGCCATGTTATTCCCACTCTTTTCGAAAAGAGCGGCGACCATAGGCGCCGACGTTCACATCGCCAACTGCTGAGCGCTTCGCCGGTGCGCGAGGTCCACAGGAAAGCATGTCTGCTATCGAACGTCAGCGTTGCCCCTCACCTGCCTGCCGGCATCCTGTCCCCGTATAGTGACGGGGAGAGGGGCTGTCTCACTGGCTTCGCCAATCACCAACGTCGCAAGAAGTGAGCCGACATTGCTGCCAGCTCCTTCTCCCCGTCCCTATACGGGGAGAAGTGCCCGGCAGGGCGATGAGGGGCGGCGCTACCGTTTGATAAACCGGCTCACCACCCCCAACTCAAATCATCCGGCTCAGCGCCTCGAAGAACGCGACGATCTCGACATCCAGAGGATCGTCGACCGGCTCCGGCTGCGACGACATCTTGGCGATCACCACTTCGGTCCTGGGATCGACGTAAAGCCACTGGCCATGGATGCCGATGCCGCAATAGGCGCCATTTTCGAAGCCGGTCTGATACCATTTGTTGCGGTAGCGGCCCTTCGGGAACAACGGCAGCATCGCACCGCGCTGCCAGGCTTCCGAGCTGCCGCCGGTGACCGTGGTGTCGCGCACCCAGGCCTCGGGCACGATGCGGCGGCCATTGGCCGTGCCGCCCTGCCGCATCATCTCGCCGATGCGCGCCAGGTCACGCGGCGTCACCGAAATGCCGCCGGCGGTGCGTGCCGTGCCTTCCATGTCGACGCCGATCGAGGCTTCGCTGACGGCGCCGAGCGGCAGCCACAGTTTCTCTCGCATCAGATCGGGGAAGCGCTGTCCCGACGCCCGCTCCAACAGCAGGCCGAGCAGGTCGGAATTGGGCGAGCGGTAGCGGAAGGTCTGGCCATGCGGCTCGGCAAGCCGCTGCAAGGTCAGGATGAATTCGCGCAGGCTTTCGGTGCCGCCGCCGGGATTCCACAGCGTGGCGCGGCGATAGCGAGCGAAGGCGCTTTCCGGATCGAGATAGGCCTCCTCGAAATCGAGGCTGACGCTCATGTCGAGCACATGCCGCGCGCTCGCATCGCCATAGGCCGAGCCGGCGGCTTCCGGAATGTACTGCGTCACCGGCGCCTTGGGGTCGAACACCCCCTCGCCTTCCAGTATGCCGGCGATGATGGCGGTCACCGATTTGCTGATCGAGAAGATGATGTGGCGGGCGCCGAAATCCATATGCGGGGCGAACCAGTCACCTATTACCTTTCCGCCTTTCATCACCC
>NZ_RZSJ01000538.1:0-4216 GCF_003998025.1 Mesorhizobium sp. M8A.F.Ca.ET.021.01.1.1 | reverse complement strand
CTTGAGCCGCCTTTCCCCGGTGCATGGCTGACGAAGCCCGCCAAAAAAAGCAGCCCGGTTTCGGGCGCCCGCGAAGCCAACGCGCGTAGGCTCTTGTGCCGCAACATAGCCGGTTGACCGTTTTCGCCAGCCGACGAAGTATTGCCCGAGACGCCGTATCACGGTACTGTCACAATCCTGTTGCACCTACACCGTATCCCCGTGCCAAGAGGGATGGCTCGAAGGAGAATCACTCGTGCATACAGTTATGCCGGAATGTGACACTCGGCCGAACGCCAGCAGCGCCTTGCTCGCCGGACGTAATGTCGATTCCGTCATAAAAGGCGCAGCGCTCGGCCGTATCGGCAATCTCGAAGTGCGGCTCGCCCGCAACGAGGCCGAGATCGCGGCCGCGCAGGAAGTGCGCTACCGTGTATTTTATGACGAGCTTGGCGCCAGGAAGGATCTGTTCCAGGCGCAGGACCGCCGCGACGCCGATCGCTTCGACCCGCTCTGCGACCATCTCCTCGTCCTCGATACCTCGCTTTCCGGCCCTGAGCACCGCCGCATCGTCGGCACCTATCGCTTGCTGCGGCAAGAAATCGCGGCAACCGCCGGAGGCTTCTATTCCGAAGGCGAATTCGAGCTGACCAAGCTCATCGCCCGTCATCCCGGCCAGCGTTTCCTGGAACTCGGCCGTTCCTGTGTGTTGCCGGAATACCGTTCGAAGCGCACCATCGAGGCGCTGTGGCAAGGCATCTGGGCTTACATCAATCACTACGAGATCGGCGTGATGACCGGCTGTGCCTCCTTCCACGGCACCGTGCCGGCCGCGCACGCCGAGGCGCTCACCTATCTCGCCCATCACTGCCGCACCAACTCGGCCTGGGACGTGCGCGCTGTGTCCGGACGCTACTGCTCCATGGACCTGATGCCGATCGAGGCGGTCAACACCAAGGCGGCGATCGCGGCGATGCCACCACTGGTCAAGGGCTATTTGCGGGTCGGCGCCCGCATCGGCGATGGTTGCGTCATCGACCGCGAATTCTCGACCGTCGACATTTTCGTGGTGATGCCGGTCAAGGAGATCGGGGCCCGCTACGTCAACTATTATGGCGGCGAAGCGCAGCGCTTCGCGGCGTGAGCGAGTAGGCAGTAGGCAGTAGGCAGTAGGCAGTAGGCAGTAGGCAGTAGTGAAGACGCCACGATTCACGCTTTGGCGACTACTGACAATTTCCCTACTCCCTACTCCCTACTCCCTCTCTTCAGGGAATGTCTTCAGGCCGCCGGCCGGGCCGGCTTTTGTAGGCTGGAAACGTCCAGCCGAAACGGAGCGCACCGCCGCGCACCGCGAACGCCGCGGCGAAGCCGGCCAGTTCTGAAACGATCGGCGGCAATCCTGTGACGTCGCCAGCCGTGAAGATTGCAGCACCTGCGAGAGCGGCCGTAACGTAGATTTCCGGCCTCAGCAGCACCGAGGGCTCGCCGGCCAGCAGATCACGCAGGATGCCGCCTGACGTGGCGGTGAGCACGCCGGTGATGACGGAGACGACCGGCGAACCGGTAATGGCCAGCCCCTTGGCCGCCCCCATCACCGAAAAAGCGGCCAACCCGATGGCGTCGAGCCAGAGCAGCCATTTCCAGCGGGATTCGACACGGTGCGCACCAAAGAACGCCAGCACCGCAACCGCCGCGCAGATCAGCACATAGCTGGAGTTGGCGACCCAGAAAACCGGCAGATTGAGGATAACGTCGCGAAGCGTGCCGCCGCCGATACCGGTGACGCTGGCCAGGAACAGAAAGCCGATAATGTCGAGCTGCTTGCGCGACGCCGCCAACGCCCCGGTCGCCGCGAAGACGGCAACGCCGGCATAGTCGAGGAGGGCGATGGGGTTCATGAATTATGCGGTTAAGGGAGCAGGGGAGTAGGGGAGTAGGGGAGTATGTTTAGCACGAAGCCGCATGATTCATACGGCTTCCTGTTTTCCTGCCCTACTCCCCTATTCCCTAATCACGCATCCTTTTCGGCCTGCTCATTGACCGGCCCTGGCTCGACCGGCGCGTCGGCGGCAATTTTCGGGCCGCCCTTGGCGACGCCGACCATGGCCGGGCGCAGCACCCGCTCGCCGATCGAATAGCCCGGCTGCACGACCTGGACCACGGTGTTGGCCGGCACATCGGGATTGGGCACTTCGAACATTGCCTGGTGGAAATTGGGATCGAACTTTTCGCCTTCCGGCGCGAGTTTCTTGACCCCGTGCCGTTCCAGCGCCGACAGCATGGCGCGCTCGGTCAGGTCGACGCCTTCGATCAGTGCCTTGAAGCCGGCGTCCCCCGACGCCTTGGCCTCGGCGGGAATGGCATCCAGCGCGCGGCGCAGATTGTCCGACACCGACAGCATGTCGCGGGCGAAATTCGCCACCGCATAGGTTCGCGCGTCATGCACGTCGCGCGCGGTGCGGCGGCGCAGGTTCTCCATCTCGGCCGCGACGCGCAGCGCGCGGTCCTTCAGTTCTTCGTTTTCCTTCAGCAGTCGTACAAGCGCTTCATAGTCGCCATCGATGCTGCCTTCCGTGCGCTCGGCATTGGCCTCGGCCGCCTCGGCTTCACTGGGCGCGCGTTCGTCTTTTGCCTGGTCGCTCATCGCCGTTTCCCGTCATCTTGAATGGTGTGGATTTTGTGCCCGATATCGAGGTTCGCAGGCCAAAAATCAAGGGGAAAGCAACCGCAAGGCCCTTTGAAGACGCCAGGACGATGCTGCGATTTTAATTCAAATTTTACCGTACTTGCCGGCTTTGCTTGCCTCAGGGGCGTGATGGGGGAACCATTCCCTTGCTGGAGGAGTTTCGGAGCCGACGCAGGATTTTTGAGATGATGACCCGCAAAAAGCTTGAAAAGGGCGAAAGGCTCGCCGCGGAGGTCCGGCGCCAGCTCGGTGCCGAGACGATGGCGCGCTTTCTGCGCACCTTGCCAGCCTTCCACACGGAGACCGACATCCCCGATCGTTTCAGGCAATTGCTCGACCGCCTTGACCGGGTCGAGAATGGCGACGCCTGGCGGCGGCAGTAGGCGCCTCGTCCGGCCTTACGCGACAATTACGCACAGTAACTTTACGTGAAGGCCGGCTTGCGGCGGCGGCGCACCCTGCCTATGCTTCCTGATGAACATGATTTCCCCCGAAATGGCGGCCAGTAGCAAGCGCGCCTGGCTCAAGATTCTGGCACGCTACAAGAAGCCCGACAGGCGGCGCAGCGCACTCGAACTCGCCATTACCCTCATTCCTTTCGCCTCGCTGTGGGCTCTGTCTTCCGCCGCCTATGCCTACGGCCATTGGTGGGGGCTGATCCTCATCCTGCCCGCGGCCGGGTTCCTGGTGCGGATCTTCATGATCCAGCACGATTGCGGCCATGGCTCGTTCTTCGCCAATCGCATTGCCGACGACTGGATCGGCCGAGCGCTCGGTGTCCTGACGCTGACGCCCTACGATTGCTGGCGGCGTGCCCACGCCGTGCATCATGCCAGCGCCGGCAATCTCGATGAGCGCGGCATGGGTGACATCAGGACGTTGACCGTCGCCGAGTACCGGCGCCTGTCCTGGCGCGGGCGCCTGGCCTATCGCCTCTATCGCCATCCGCTGGTGATGTTCGGGCTCGGGCCGATCTGGTTGTTCATCTTCTCGCAAAGGCTGCCCATCGGCATGATGCGCGGCGGCTTTACGCCCTGGGTGTCGTCGATGACCACCAATCTCGCCATTGCGCTTGCGGCGGCATTGCTTATCTGGGCCGTCGGTCCCCGCGCGTTCCTGATCGTCCATCTGCCGATCGTCATTCTCGCCGGTTCGGCCGGCATCTGGTTGTTCTACGTCCAGCATCAGTTCGAGGAGACCGAATGGGCGAAGGACGAGGAATGGCAGTTCCAGCACGCAGCCCTGCACGGCTCGTCCTACTACGACCTGCCGCCGGTGCTGAACTGGTTCACCGGCAATATCGGCGTCCACCACGTCCACCACCTCTCCGCCAAGGTGCCCGGCTACCGGTTGCAGGAAGTGCTGCGTGATTATCCGGAACTGCGCGGTATCGGCCGCGTCACGCTGCTCGACAGCCTGCGCTGCGTCAAACTGGCCTTGTGGGACGAAAGCCGCAGCAAGCTGATATCGTTCCGAGAGGCACACGCGGCGCTGTAGCGCTTGTCTTGCTCCCCATCACTTGTCTTGCTCCCCATCAAGGGAGAGGTGAAG
>NZ_RZSJ01000537.1:0-4243 GCF_003998025.1 Mesorhizobium sp. M8A.F.Ca.ET.021.01.1.1 | reverse complement strand
AACCTGCTCAAGGCGTCCTATCTGCCCGAGGACGGTGACACGCCGGCCGGCTTTGCCGGCGTCTTCGGCAAGATCGCGCAGGGCTATTTCCAACGCTATGGCGATCAGTCGGATGCGCTCGCCCTGATCGCCGCCAAGAACCACAAGAACGGCGTCGACAATCCCTATGCGCAGATGCGCAAGGATTTCGGCTATGATTTCTGCCGGCAGGAGAGTGAGAAAAACCCGTTCGTCGCGGGACCCTTGAAGCGCACCGACTGCTCGCTTGTCTCCGACGGCGCCGCCGCCCTTGTCCTTGCCGACACGGCGACGGCGCTGAAGATGCGCCGCGCCGTAGCCTTCCGCGCCAACGAACACGTGCAGGATTTCCTGCCGATGTCGAAGCGCGACATCTTGGCCTTCGAAGGCTGCGAGCAGGCCTGGACCCGCGCTTTGAAGAATGCCGGCGTGACGCTCGACGATCTCTCCTTCGTCGAGACGCATGACTGTTTTACCATCGCCGAACTGATCGAGTATGAGGCGATGGGCCTGGCCAAGCCCGGTGAGGGCGCCAAGCTGGCGCTGGATGGCACAACGGCAAAAGACGGCCGCCTGCCGGTCAATCCCTCAGGAGGCCTGAAGGCCAAGGGCCATCCGATCGGCGCCACCGGCGTCTCCATGCATGTCTTGACCGCCATGCAGCTTGTTGGCGAAGCCGGTGGCATCCAGGTGCCGGGCGCAAAACTCGGCGGCATTTTCAACATGGGCGGCGCGGCTGTCGCCAACTACGTTTCCATTCTTGATCGGATCAGGTAACCCGCCCCGGCATTCACGGGAGGTGACATGGCCAATCCGGTTCTGATCGAAGTCTTGCGCGGCGCCATTGTCGAGAGCGCCCATCGCGGCGCCGTCGCCGTCTTCGATGCCGGCGGCAAGCCGGTCCTGGAGATCGGCGACACATCGAAGCCGGTCTTTCCCCGCTCCGCCGTCAAGGCGATCCAGGCCCTGCCGCTTGTCGAAACGGGTGCCGCCGATGCCTACGGCTTCGGCAACCGCGAACTGGCGCTAGCGTGTGCCTCCCATTCCGGCGAGCCGGCACATGTCGACCTGGCGCGGTCCATGCTGGCCGGGGCCGGGCTGGATAGGTCGGCGCTCGAATGCGGCACCCACTGGCCCTCGGACCATGACGCCGAGATTGCGCTCGCACGTGCCGGCGGTTCACCAAATGCGCTTCACAACAACTGTTCCGGCAAGCATTCCGGCTTCCTTTGCACCTGCGTGCATTCCGGCATGGAGCATCGCGGCTACGTCAAGCCGGGGCACGCTTTGCAGGAAATGGTGCGCGACGCCATGCAGTCGGTCACCGGCGCTGTCCACGGCGCCGACGAACGCGCGACCGATGGCTGCTCGATCCCGACCTATGCGGTGCCGCTGAGGAGTTTCGCGCTCGGCTTTGCCCGCATGGTGACGGGACAGGGCTTTGGCCCCGAGCGGGCGAAAGCTGCGAAGCGACTGCTTTCGGCCTGCATGGCGGAGCCGTTCTTCGTCGCGGGCACCGGCCGTGCCGACCTGCTGCTGATGGAAGCCGCTCCCGGGCGGATTTTTGCCAAAGGCGGGGCCGAGGGCGTCCATTGTGCCGCGCTTCCGGAACTCGGCCTTGGCATCGCGGTCAAATGCGATGACGGTGCCGGTCGCGCCGGCGACGCAATCGCTGCCGCCGTCCTCGCCAGGCTGCTGCGGGCGGACGAAGCCTTGTCGGCGAAGCTGCTCGAACTGGCGAACGCGCCGATCGAAAGCCGCATTGGCGCCAAGGTCGGGGCGCTGAGGCCGACGCCGGTCTTGAATTGAAGTGGCAATCAGCTGACGCGGTTGCGCTCGACGGTCAGATGCGCAAAGCCGCTGCTGCTGGTCTGGGTAAGGTCTGACGTCACCGGCTCGGCCCAGCGCTGGCCGACAACCGCCCCGTTCGACGCACCGTCGATGACATTGTCGGAGATGACGGCGGTGCCGGCGCCCTCGACCACGCTGACGACGATACCGGTGCCTGCCTTGCGGATGATGTTTCCCGTGGCCACGACATTACGCAGATACGGCCCCCAGCCGATCGACATGCCGTAGAGCGGTGCATTCTCGATGACGTTGCTGGAAGCAATGGTGTCGGCTTCGACGGCGATACCGACGCCGAAACCGGGCGGGTCGGCGGTGTAGGGGCCTGATGTCGACAAATTGCGCACGATGTTGCCGGAGCAGACACCCATGCGGCCGCCTTCGTTGAAGTTGACGATCGAGATACCGTTGGCCGCACCGTCGACGATGTTGTTGGAGATGACGGCGCCCTCGAACGAGAACTCGGAGTAGACCGCGGTCTCGCCCGAGCGTAAGCAGGTGTTGCCCGATATCTGCAGATTGCTGGAACTGTTGGCGCGGATCGCGGAGAAGGCGCAGTCCGAAACCACATTGCCCGAGATGACGACATTTCCGGCGCGGAAGGCATTGATGCCGTTGCCGTTCTGGCCGGTCCCGCCGCTGCGCGCGCCAATGCGTTCGACGCGGTTGCCGGTGACCATGGTGCCGTCTTCCGCGGCTTGCCAGCGGTGCACGAGGATGCCGCCATTGGCGCAATCGGAGACGGTGTTGCCGGTGACTGCCAGTCCTGCGGCTTCGACGGAATAGATGCCGGCGTCCGCCGCTCCTGATATGTCCGAACGCTCGATCCTGCCCGCCGCGTGTTCCAGCGCCAGCCCGTTCTTGCCGCTTCCGGTGATCTGGCAGTTATCCACCACCAGGTGAGCGACCCGGCGCAGATCGAGCAGCCCTTGTGCATAGTCGCCCATCGAGCGGTTCGAACCGTCGAAGACCAGCCCGCTGAGTTCGATATGGTCGGCCTGTTCCGCCATGAACAGATGGCCGTCGCCGCCATAGACGATCCGCGTCGCACCCGGTACTCCGGACAGACGCACGCGGCCAGGCAGCGAGAGATTGGACACCACATAGGTGCCGGGCGGCAGGAAGACTGGCATGTCGCGGCCGTTGGCATCGCGCAGCAGCTTGGCGAAGGCCTTGCTCTGGTCGTCAAACGTGCCGGGCTGCACGCCAAGTTCCGTGGCATTGATGGAACCGCGCATCGAGGCCTTCTCGATGCCGGTCAGGCTGGCGGCCGCCGCCTTGCCGAGCGCGAGGCCCATCACGGCAAAGCCGGCGGTCTGAGTCAGCAGCATTCGTCTGTTCAACATCGGCACACAATCCAAGTGTTCAGTCCGACACCCCAGTGTCCAGTCCTGACACCGCAGGAATCATGCCAGACGCTGGGCAGCCGTTCTCGGGGGGCATGGCTTGTCGAGCGGCCAGTCGGCGCCTAAGTTCAGGAGATGAGCAGAGCTTTTACCCGCGAGGAAGACAGCGAGAATGCCATCGCCGGCGTTGGCGAGAGGCCGATCAGCACGCACCGCAACCTGGTGACCGAGCGCGGCCTGGCGCAGATCGAGGACAATCTGGCCGATTTGCGCGACGTGCTGGCGAAAGCCGAGAGAAAGGCCGATCGCGAGCGCATCGCGGTCGTGTCGCGTGACCTGCGCTACTGGACCGCGCGGCGGGAGAACGCCGAACTGTCCGTACCGGAGCCCGGCAGCGACGTCGTCCGCTTCGGCATGGGTGTCACGCTGGAAAGTGATGACGGCAAGAAGGTGCACTGGAAGATCGTCGGCGAGGACGAAGCCGATCCCGCCAAGGGCAGCATCTCGCATGTCTCGCCGATGGCGGTGGCGCTGTTCGGCAAGAAGGTCGGCGACGTCGCCAGCGTCAATGGCAAGGAGTGGGAGATCGTCAAGCTCTCAGAGAGTTGACGCAAGGCCCGTCTACTTGGCCATCCTTTGCAATACGGCCTCATAGTGGTCCATGACATCACGAGCAGCGCGCATCTGCCGTTCGACGTCGTCACTTCTCATCGGTCTTAGAATGACGCCGTCATCGGTTTCGATGATCTGGAATTGATCGCCTACTCGCATGTTCAGGTTGTCCAGCATTTCCTGCGGCAAGATCACGACACCTGATCCGTCGTCGAGCTTGCGGACAATAGTCTTCACGGGCCGTTACCCTTGGTTGCGTTCGTCATTGTGACACAACCTTTCCGGCGCTACAATGTTTCGCTCAACGCGCCAGCAGCCGATGCAGCAGCCTCTCGGCCGCCTCCGGAATAACCGTGCCCGGCGGGAAAATTTCCGCAGCCCCCGCCTTCAGCACAGCCTCATGGTCCTGCGGCGGGATG
>NZ_RZSJ01000536.1:0-4246 GCF_003998025.1 Mesorhizobium sp. M8A.F.Ca.ET.021.01.1.1 | reverse complement strand
GACAGGGCTGGACGGGCCTCGGACGTTTTGCCGGGCTGACGCCACGACGGAGATTGCCGCAATCAAGCGGGTTTTCAAACAGGGCTTCAACTGGCCGCGCTCACTGCAATGGGGCCGGCGCGGTAGCGCTTGCAGGACGTCGGCAGCGGGAGGATAATCCGACGTCGGATGCATTTTTCGGGCGACAACCCCGGAAGCCCGCCCCGGTCGAGACCGTGTCGACAGACCAACGGCCTCGTTGCCGTGCTCCGTGGCCCCGGAGGGAGGTGTGCCATGACAAGCTACATCGTGCTGATGAACTGGACCGAGCAGGGCGCCAAAAATTTGCGCGAGTCACCGAAGCGGCTCGACGCCGCCAGGAAGCAATTGGGTGAGATGGGTGGATCGTTCAAGGCGTTCTACCTGACCATGGGCGAGTACGACATGGTGGCGGTGGTCGAGGCGCCCGACGACGCGATCCTGGCGCGTTTCTCGCTGATGCTGGCGGCAGCCGGCAACATCAGGACGCGGACGATGAAGGCCTTCCCCGAATTCGCCTATCGCGAGATCATCACCTCACTTGGATAATGAGGTTTCCGACGGCCGGGTCAGGTGCCGCCTCAACGGCACCTGATCCGGCGTTCCGACAAATTCGACATCTGCCTCGGGACAGGGCGCCTCGCCATGGTAGACGCGGCCAGGAGAGATCGCGATGAACATTTTTTCGACACCGGCCATCGGCCTTGCCTTGATATCCATGATGCCCGTCGATGCCGGCGCCGCGCAAAAATCGGTCGCCATGGCCAATCCGGCATCGGTCCATTGCGGTGCGATCGGCGGCCGCTTCGTGGTCAGGAAGGACAAGGCCGGCAACGAATACGGGTTTTGCCGCCTGCCCAATGGACGCCTGTGCGAGGAGTGGGCGCTGTTTCGCGACAACAAATGCGTCGGGCCGAAGGCCGCGATGCGTCGGAACTGACGCGTCTGTTGGAAGCGGCGCAAGCCGTGTCGTGCGGTCCCGTCGATGACATGGCGCGCCGCCGTGATAGGGTGAGCCATGTCCGAAGCACAGTCCCATTCGCATCTGTGGCCAGGCGTGCCGCTTGCCCTTGGCTCGGCCGCCTTGTTCGGCGCGACGCCGCCGCTGTCCAAATTGCTGCTCGACAGCGTCAGCCCGTTCATGCTGGCGGGTCTGCTGTATCTCGGCGCCGGCATTGGCCTGGCGCTCTACCGGCTCTTGCGCGGCAGGCAAGCCGGCGCCGGCGAAGCGCGCCTGGCCGCCGGGGACATTCCGTGGCTGGCGCTGGCGATCGGCATGGGCGGCATCGTCGGGCCGGTGCTCCTGATGTTCGGCCTCACCCTCAACACGGCGTCCAGTTCCGCCCTGCTGCTCAATCTGGAGGGGCTGGCGACGATGGCCATTGCCTGGCTCGTCTATCGCGAGAATGTCGACCGGCGCCTGCTTTTCGGCGCCTTCGCCATCCTGGCGGGCGCGCTGCTGCTGTCCTGGGCGGGGCAAGGCGTTGCCTTCAATCTTGGCGCGCTGCTTGTCGCGGGGGCCTGCCTGGCATGGGGCCTGGACAACAATTTCACCCGCAAGATATCGGCGGCCGATCCGGTGGCCATCGCCATGCTGAAGGGATTGGTGGCGGGCGCCGCCAATGTCGGGCTGGCGCTCGCCTCCGGCGCGGCGTTTCCAGCCGCGACGACGGTGATGGCCACGGCCGCCGTCGGTTTCTTCGGCATCGGCGTCAGCCTCGTGATGTTCATCCTCGCGCTGCGGCATCTCGGCACGGCACGCACGGGAGCCTACTATTCGCTCGCTCCCTTCATCGGCGCGTTGCTGGCGATCCTGATGCTGGGCGATGCCGTCACGCTCAAGCTCGGCATTGCCGGCCTGCTGATGGGGGTTGGCCTGTGGCTGCATCTGTCCGAGCGTCATGATCACGAGCACGACCATGAAGCGCTGGAACACGAGCACAGCCATGTGCATGACGAGCATCACCAGCATCATCATGACGGGCCGGTCAGCGAGCCGCATTCGCACTGGCACCGGCATGCGCCGCTGCGTCACAAGCATCCGCACTATCCCGACCTGCACCATCGGCACGATCACGGCTGACCGATGCCAGGGCCAGCGCTGACCGTCTGGTACAACACGCGCTGCCCGGTCTGCGATGCCGGCATCAGCCGGCAGAAGCGGCGGCTAATCGAGGCGGTCAAGGCCGGGCGGATCGCGTTTCGCGACATCAACCTGGAGCCCGATGCGCTGTCGTCGCATGGCGCCTCGCTGGAGGATATCCGCCGACGGCTGCATGCGACCGATGCCGAGGGTGGATTGCTCGTTGGCGCCGACGTCGCGGTCGCGGTCTGGCTGGCAACGCCGGGCGAGGGCTGGCTGGCGAGCCTGTTCGGCAATCGGCTCGTGCTGCCGCTGACCCGCCTTGCCTATGATCGCTTCGCCGATCTGCTCTACGCCTGGAATCGGCGCAAGGCCCGCTGGTAGCCTCCCTCCACACTATCCAACCCAGCCGGGCCTGACGCGTCGACGCCATGGATGTCGCTTGGCTCATGGCCAGATACATCGTAAGATATATCTTGACTCAGCAGTTTGGTGTGCCTAATTAAGATATATCGTAAGATAGAACTCAAGGAGCAATCAAATGCACAGACACAATCATTCCGACCATCATCATTTCGGCGAGCGCATGTTCATGCACATGGCCGGCAAGTTCGGTGGCAGAGGCGGCGGCGGCTTCGGTCCGTTCGGGGGCAGGGGCGGCGGGCGCGGTGGCCCGGGCGACATCTTTCGCGCCGGGCGGATGCTCGCCGATGGCGACCTCAAGCTGATCACGCTGTCGCTGCTGGCCGAGGCGCCGCGCCATGGCTACGACATCATCAAGGCGCTGGAAGAGCGCACCAGCGGCATCTACAGTCCGAGCCCTGGCGTGGTCTACCCGACGCTGACCTTCCTGGAAGAGGCCGGTTATGCCGTCTCGTCGAGCGAAGGCAACAAGAAGGTGTTTTCGATCACCGAGGCCGGGCAGGCGCATCTGGCCGACAACCGCGAGATGATCGACGGCGTGCTCGAACACCTCGAACGCTTCGGCCGCAAGATGGCCAAGGCGCGCGACTGGTTCGGCTGGAGCGACGACGGCGAGGACCGTCGCGGCGGCCGTGGCGGTCGTGGCGAACGCTCGGAAACGCGTGACGAATTCCGCGCCATCCGCCACCGGCTGCGCGCGGCGCTCGGCGACATCGTCGATGCCCCTGCCGAAAAACAGGCCGAGGCGATCGCCATTCTCGAAGCCGCCGCCGAAGCGCTGGAAGCGCTTACACACCGCTGAGCCAGCAAGACCGGTTCTTGCCAGTTAGACCGCAAAAAAGCCCGGGGAGACCCGGGCTTTTGTCGTGGGGCCATGCCGGCATCATTCCTTGCCGACATATTCGCTGATCAGCTTTTCGTTGCGCGCCTTTTCGATCTTGGCGGTGGTCTCGGCGGAGATACGCTCGTCGGTGCGATACTTGACCAGGTTCACCAGGCTGCCGGTGAGCAGCAGGATGCCCATGCCCCAGTAGCCCTTGGTCGACAAGTCGACGGGCGCCAGCCACAGCGACAGGCCAAGCATGAAGTAGGCGGCGCCGACCGAGACGGTGTTGAACATGATGTAGGTCTGGTTGCTGTTCATTGTCGTGTTCCTTTGATTGGATCGAAGTCGGGTTTGACAGGATTGTGGTCAGGTCCAAGGTCTTCAGTTGATGGTCTTCATGCGTTCCAGCACGTCCCTGGCGCACACCTTCACCGCCGGGCCGTGCCCGGCGTCGGCAAGGCGGTCGCGGATCGCGTCATGACGCAGCTCGCCGTCGATCTCGTCGAGAATGCCGGCCTCCTCGAACGGATCGCTGGCTCCCTTGATGCGGGCTAAAAGCTCCTCGGCGTCGTTGAGGCTCGCCGAATGGCCGATCGACCTGACGAGGCGCGACTGCGCCTTGCGCTCGGCATCGATGGCCCGGGCCGAGATCATGCCCTGGTTGAGGTCGATGATGCGGCGGTGCGCCCGCTCCACCGAGACGCGCATCCGCAAGGTCTTTTCGCCAAGGCTTTGCACCGTGGCACGGCGGACCTCGCGTTCATTTTCCAGTTCGGCGATGGCCGCGGCCCCGCTTTCGGCTAGCCCGTCGTTGCTGGCGGCCAGTGCGCTGATCGTGCGTGTCTCCAAGTCGGCGTGGCGGCGGTCGAGATGGTCGAGGCCGGCCTGCTCGGCAC
>NZ_RZSJ01000535.1:0-4269 GCF_003998025.1 Mesorhizobium sp. M8A.F.Ca.ET.021.01.1.1 | reverse complement strand
CTCTTCAAGACCATATTAATTAACATGTGAAATATTTGCAACCGCCGTCGACTGGCGAGATAGGCAAAACTAGCCGGGAAAATCCGGCAGGCTGGCGAACGCGGTCTTCAGGGCATTCGACCATCCATCGGAGATTGTGCGGTAATACTGATCGTCCTGGCCGATCCGCTTTTTCAGGCCGACCTGAAAGGCGTCCCGCTCCAGGAAAAGCAGGTCGAGCGGCAAGCCGACCGACAGGTTCGATTTCAACGTCGAATCGAACGACACCAGCAAGAGTTTAACCGTCTCGGCGAGGCTCATCGTCTTTTCATAGGCGCGGATGATGATCGGCTTGCCGTATTTGGTCTCGCCGATCTGGAAGAACGGCGTGTCGTCGGTCGACTCGATGAAATTGCCTTCGGGATAGATCATGAACAGGCGTGGCGGGCTGCCCTTGATCTGCCCACCGAGGATGAAGGAGGCATTGAAATAGGAATCGGCCTTCTCGCCGGCGGGCGACGATTGCGCGATCACCTCTTTCACCGTGTCGCCGACCAGCCGCACCGTCTGGTACATGGACGGTGTTTCGAGCAGCTTCTCGTGGCGGTCGGTCACCGCCTTGGTGCGCTCGTCGAGCAGGCTGACCACGGCCTGTGTCGTCGCCAGATTGCCGGCCGACATCAAGACGATGACGCGCTCGCCCGGCTGCTCCCACACATGCATCTTCTTGAAGGTCGAGATCGAATCCATGCCGGCATTGGTGCGCGTGTCCGACATGAACACGAGCCCGCGATCGATCTTGAGGCCGACGCAATAGGTCATAGAATCTCTTGAGGCAGCAATCCTGGGGGGATTACTGCTCTACCGTGACGGTGACCGCAAGCAGTTCTTCCGCCTGTCCCATCCGAATTCCCGACACCGGCGAAGCGTCACGGTAGTCGCGGCCGGTAGCCACCTTCACATAGCGTTCATCGGGAGAAATACCATTGGCGGGATCGAAGGCAACCCAGCCGAGGCCCGCGACATGGGCTTCGGCCCAGGCGTGGCTCGCCGCCTGCTCCACCGCCGCATCCATCATCAGATAGCCGCTGACATAGCGGGCCGGAAATCCCATGGCGCGCGCGGCGGCGGCAAAGATGTGGCTATGGTCCTGGCAAACGCCGGTCTTCAGCGCCAAGGCTTCCTCGGCTGCGGTCGTCGCATTGGTGGTGCCGGGCGTGTAGGCGACGCGTTCGCCGATTGCGGCCATCAGCCGATGCAGCCTTTCAAGATCGGTCCCCTTGCCGACCGCCTCGGCAAGATCACGGATGCCGCCGCCTATGGTGGTCAAAGCGGTCTCCTGCGCGAACAACCAGAGTGGCGCGAAACCTTGGTGTGGCCCGCAAACGCCTGACGTATCGCGCGTCACCACCTCGCCCGAAGCCTCGACCGTGATCACGTCGTTGTCACCCTCGACGCTCAACAGCCTGTTGTCGTTGCCGTAATGGTCGGTAAATCGCACTTCCTCGCGCGCGCCTTCGACCTTCAGCGCCCAGGACAGCACTGTCTGTGTCGGCCCGCTCATGGGAAGCAGCCGCAGCCTCTGAAGTAGATATTGCACCGGCGCGTCATAGCGATATTCGGTCCGGTGAGTGATTTTCAGCCGCATGGCTTCCTCAATAAAACCTGTAGTCCTGCGCGATCTCGTCGCCGAGCCTGGTGTTGTCGCGAATGAACCCGGCCAGGAACTCGTGCAGGCCCGCGTCGAATATGTCCTTGATCGATCCCGCGCGCAGCATCGTCTGGGTCTTCTCCGCGGTCGCGTGGCAGGCATGACGCTCGCCATAGTCGTCGCCGAGGAACTTCAGATGCTCGGCCAGGAAGCGATAGCAGAAGGTCAGCGACCTCGGCATGCGCACATTGAGGATCAGGTAGTCGGCGATGTTGGTGGGCTTGTAGTCGGCATCGTAGACCCAGCGATAGGAGCGATGCGCCGACACCGAACGCAGGATCGATTCCCACTGATAGTTGTCCAGGCTCGATCCGACCCATGAAATCGACGGCAACAGCACGTAGTATTTCACGTCGAGAATGCGCGCGGTGTTGTCGGCGCGCTCGACATAGGTGCCGAGCTGCGAGAAGTCGAAAATCTCGTTGCGCAGCATGGTGCCGTAGAACGAGCCACGGATCAGCGCTGTCTCGCGCTTGATCGCATCGAGCACATTGGGCAGGTCGCGCTCGTCGATCGGCCTCGCCAGCATCCGTTTCAGCGCCATCCAGGCTTCGTTGATGCTCTCCCAGGTCTCGCGCGTCAGCGCGGTGCGCACCATGCGCGCATTGTTGCGGGCGGTCTCGATCGACGACATCGTGCTTGAAGGGTTCGACGTGTCGCGCAGCAGGAAATCAGCGACATTCGCCGCCGAATAGTCCGAATACTTCTGCGTGAAGGCAGCGTCGGAGCCGGCGCTGAGCAGCACGGAGTTCCACTCCTCCGAGGCGCTTTGAGTGCGGGTGAGCGCCATGCGCAGGCCGGCATCGACCAACCGCGCCATGTTTTCGGCCCGCTCGATATAGCGGTTCATCCAGTAGAGCCCGTTGGCGGTGCGGCCGAGAAGCATGGAATGGCCCTTCGGGCTAGTGAGCAGGGAATAGCGAGTAGGGAATGGCAAGCGACTGAATCTCAACGGAATATGGCATTTCCCTGTCCCCTCTACTTCCACTATTCACGACTGACTATCCCCTACTCACCCATCTCAATCATCCAGCACCCAGGTGTCCTTGGTGCCGCCGCCTTGCGAGGAATTCACCACCAGCGAGCCTTCCTTCAGCGCAACGCGCGTCAGCCCACCAGGCACGATCTGGATGCGATCGGAAACCAGCACATAAGGCCGCAAGTCGACGTGGCGCGGCGCCAGGCCCTTGTCAGTCAGGATCGGACAGGTCGAGAGCGCTAGCGTCGGTTGGGCGATGTAATTAGACGGCTTGGCCTGCAGCTTCTTGGCAAAATCCTGGCATTCCTTCTTGGTTGCAGCCGGGCCGACCAGCATGCCGTAGCCGCCGGAACCGTGCACTTCCTTGATGACGAGCTCATCAATGTGTTCGAGCACATATTTCAGGCTGTCCGGTTCCGAACAGCGCCAGGTCGGAATGTTGCCGAGGATCGCCTTGCGGCCGGTGTAGAATTCGACGATCTCCGGCATGTAGGAATAGATCGCCTTGTCGTCGGCAATGCCGGTTCCCGGCGCATTGGCAATGGTGATGTTGCCGGCGCGGTAGACATCCATGATGCCGGGTATGCCAAGAGCTGAATCCGGCCTGAAGGTCAGCGGGTCCAGGAAAGAATCATCCACGCGGCGGTAGAGAACGTCGATCTGCTTGTAGCCTTCGGTCGTACGCATCGCGACATGGCCGTCGACGACGCGCAGATCCTGTCCCTCCACAAGCTGCACCCCCATCTGGTCGGCAAGGAAGGCGTGTTCGAAATAGGCAGAATTGAAACTGCCGGGCGTCAGCACCGCGATGGTCGGCGCCCCCTTGGTGCCTTGCGGCCGCACCGCCGCCAGCGACTGGCGCAGCAGCTGCGGGTAGTTCTCCACCGGCCGCACCTTGATCTTCTGGAACAGCTCGGGGAACAGTTGCATCATCGTTTCGCGGTTCTCCAACATGTAGGAGACACCGGAGGGCGTGCGTGCATTGTCTTCCAGCACGTAGAACTCGTCCTCGCTGATGCGCACGATGTCGACGCCGATAATGTGGGTGTAGACGCCGGCCGGTGGCCGCACGCCGATCATTTCCGGCAGGAAAGCCTCGTTCTTGGCAATCAAGTCCCTTGGGACGCGGCCGGCGCGAAGGATTTCCTGGCGATGGTAGATGTCGTCGAGGAAGGCGTTCAGCGCCTGTACGCGCTGCTCGATGCCTTGCGTCAGGCGGCGCCACTCATTGCCTGAAATGATGCGGGGAACGATGTCGAACGGGATCAATCGCTCAGATGCTTCCTGCTCGCCATAAACGGCAAAAGTGATGCCGGTCTTGCGAAAGACGCGTTCGGCGTCCTGCATCTTTTCGGTAAGTCTGGCTGGATCCTGCTCCTTCAGCCAGCGATCGTAAGCCGAATACGGTCTTCTAAGTCCGGAGACCTCCGGAAGCATTTCATCGAACGCTGCCAATCGCATACTCCCCTGTGACGCCATTTCACTGGCGTCGCCGGAGAAAATCAAGCGCAATCGGCGATTTGGAAGAACCTGACGATGAGTATGTCGCGGCTGCCTAAAATTGAGGCAGCTGAAATATGCGCTTGATCAGGCTTTGCCT
>NZ_RZSJ01000534.1:0-4280 GCF_003998025.1 Mesorhizobium sp. M8A.F.Ca.ET.021.01.1.1 | reverse complement strand
CCTCTGGACGCGCCCCGCCCGCCACCGCTAGTGATCCGGCTCTTTCGGCAGCCCGCCTTCCTTGCCGAGCGGGACGAAGAGATCCGCGTTTCGCGCGCGGGCGCGAATACCATCCTGGAGGAAGAACAGCGACCGTCCGGAGGGAGCGTTTTGCGCCTTTGGAGCGACAGATTTGCCGTTGGACTTGTCGATGTCGTCGCCTGAAACTCCGGCCGCCTTGAGCTGTTTGAGATAGTCGACGGTCTCCCTTGGCAGGAGTTTTCCATGCTGCAAATGGTCGTCGTAGCGCGCGGGGCCTGCGTTGTAGGCGGCAAACAGGCCTGGAAATCCGAAGCGGTCATACATGGCGCGCAGATAGGCTGTTCCGGCGAGAATATTGTCGCGCGGATCGTGCGGATCAGGCCCAAGGCCGTGTTCGACCCGCATCTCCGCATAGGTGCCGGGCATCACCTGCATGAGGCCGACCGCGCCGGCGCTCGAGGTGATGGGGTGGCCATCGCGCATCGTGTTGCCGCCGCTTTCGGCATCCATGACGGCGTAGATCCAGGCCTTGGGAAGACGAAAACGCCGGCTCGCTTCCGCCACGAACTCCTGCCAGTTTCGCAGCTGCGGAGTTTGGGAGATGGCGACCGGCTCGGCGCCGGTCGAGGCGGAACAGGCGCATGGCGCGATAGCGAGCACGCCGAACAGCAGGAGGGTCACTCGGTCCATAGCGGCACGAGCCTCCCGATGACATTTTCGGCCGACACCGGCCCGAAATAGCGACTATCGAAGGAGTGATTTGTCTCACTGCCGAGCAGGAACACCTCGTTATGGCCGAGCGCCCGGCAGCCATTCCACCAGGGGCAAAGTTCGGCCCTTGGCGTCGACCTTGAGCCGGCGCGCGACGATGTCGCCGCCGATGATGATCGCGTCGTGGAAGGCGCAGACATGCTCGCCGGGCAGCGCGGCAAGGCGTTTAACCAGCGGTATACTGCGGGGCAGATAGCCGCGTTGGTCGGCGAGATAGGCCACGAAATCGGGCGTGCGGACGAGCACGAGATCGTCGCGCGCGGGGGCTCCGGCAGCGACTCGATAAAGCCCGACCGGCGCACTGGCGGAGGCGTTCCAGACCAGCAAGGGCGTGGGTTTTGCGAGCGTGGTGAAGCCCAGAAGGCCGAGGCCAATCGCGGCAATGGCGATCGTCTTGCGGGCGCGAACGCGCCGCAAGGCGCTGCCGATCAGACGGATGGAAGGGCTCCGGTTCACGACTGGCCTCCCTCGTCGGACGGCGCGGAACCGTGCTCGGAAGTAGCGTCCT
Source organism: Mesorhizobium sp. M8A.F.Ca.ET.021.01.1.1 (assembly GCF_003998025.1). Classification (NCBI taxonomy): domain Bacteria; kingdom Pseudomonadati; phylum Pseudomonadota; class Alphaproteobacteria; order Hyphomicrobiales; family Phyllobacteriaceae; genus Mesorhizobium; species Mesorhizobium sp. M8A.F.Ca.ET.021.01.1.1. The sequence goes on along the minus strand of NZ_RZSJ01000534.1, from coordinate 2,980 downwards.
GGGGATGGCCTTTCGACCATTCGTCGAGCTCGTCGATGTGATAGCGGACATAGCGGCCGTGCTTGCGGAATTTCGGGCCGCCGCCCTTGAGCCGCATCTTTTCGAGCGTGCGTTGGGAGAGCCCGATATAGAAGGCGGCTTGCGCTGTGTTCAGAAACGGGCTGCCCTTCTTGGCGCGGGCGGCGCGTTCGTTTTCGTCGTCCATGATGATCCTCGTGTCTTCAAGGAGAAGCGACGGCGAGGATGGGCGAGCGGGATCGCGTCGGGGACGGGCGAAGAGTCGGGGGCGAGTTTTCGCCGCTTTTTTTGAGGTGAGCCCCGCGCCGGCTGCGGCGCGAGGCTCCAGTGTCCGCCGTTCAGTCGACGGGATTCCAGATAATGGCGTAGGTGTCGTCATCGTCCTGGCCGGCGGCGCGGCCGAGATTGGCGTAGAGCTTGCGCGGGCCGAACTCCGGGGCGGCGATGGAGAGGCTCACATAGTCCTTGCCGGAAGCCTCGCCGATGCGGATCCAGCCGGCGCCGACTTCGACGCCTTGGGTCAGCACCCGGAAGTCGGGATGGGTGTCGGCGCTCTTGGCCTGGTTGGGCACGATGTCGATGTCGGCGCGGACGCTGAGCGTCTTGAGCTGGCCCTTGTAGCCGCCATTGTCCTGCTTGGTGACGTATCCGATCGCGGTCATGTTGGTCTCCTGTTTTGCTGTCGCCGGGGACCATTCCCCTGCGATGGCGGACCGTGATGGGCGCATCCGGCCCGCCTGAACCCGATAGGGCCGCAGCGGCAGCGAAGGACCCGAGCGGGCGGCTGTTTTGAAGCGAAGCGGCGCGAGGAGCCGCCGCAGGCGGCGGGGAAAAAAGCCGCCGGCCGAGGGTTTCGGGCGGGCCGGATCGCCCATAGGTCGACAAGCCAGCCGCAGGGAAATGGTCCTAAAACACGCTTGGGAGACAGTTGCGCGATCGGCTGACACGGCAAGCAGGCGGCGCGGCGGGTACCGAGCTTGGCACGGCTTCAGACACCGCAGCCAGCGGGGACGTGCTTATCCGAGATGCGCCTCTGCGAGCATTCCCACGTGGCGCAGGGCTGGCGAGATGCATCGAACTGACGTCGAGATTGCGCGTACGGTGCGCACCGAAAAGTCCCAAAAGTGCGGCCGGTACCGCCCGAGAAGGTGCCCCAAGCGGCGGCTCTCGAAGTGCCGCCGCCTGGGGCTTGGTCGATTATTCCGACACGAACAGGTGCCGTACCTTGGCCCACTGGTCGGCGGTGCGGAAGCCGCCGCGATTGGTGTAGCTTTGGGCAGGGAATTTCATCCAGCGCGGCAGCCAGGCGTCGACTTTTTCCCTGCCGTTCTCGCCCGCGAGAAAGTCGCGGATGATCTTCTTTTGCGTCTTCACCTTCTCCGAAACATTGCCGTCGGCGACAGGCTTGCCGCCGATATCGGCGAGCATCAGATTGGCGATTTCCCTGTCGCGCAACAACTCGAAAAACGCGTCGTCGGCCTGCCAGCAAGCGGACATGTCGACATTCAGATGATTGCCGAGCGCCTCGATGACGGCGCTGCCGGCTTCGAGCGTCTCGGCCATGACGATGGCGAGAACGCGCAAGACATCGTCGTCGGAGAGCGCCACCAGCTTTGCTAAGACGCTGGCGAGGGCGAAGGCGTCGCCATTGCCGCCTGCGACCGCGCCGTCCTCGTCCGGTTGCCCGAGCAGCGCCAAAACCTCGCGCCGCTTTTCGGCAAAGGCGGCTTCGGCCTTGCAGGCCGCCACGCTGGCGCCGACCGTCTCGTTGGCGGCGCGCTGCGGCTCGCAGCGCACCTGCCACAGGCTTGAACCGGCAATCGCATGCGCCACCATGAGGCGCAGGGCAATGGCGGGATGGTCGAGCAACGCGGTGCGCACGGCGGCATGACGGTGCAGGTCGACATAGTTCTGCATCGGTCCGGTGAGTTCAGGTCGTGACGGCTTTGCGACCTGTTCTTCCTGCTCGCCGCCCCCTTCATTGGCGCGGGCGCGGCGCGCTTCCTTGCGCGACAGCCAGCCCTCGTGACACTCGACCTCGCCGCGATGCGAGACGGTAATGACGACCTTGCCGCCCTTTTTCTTCGGCGTCTTTTCGTGGTCCCATGAGTGGAAATACTGGCCGGGTTCGAGCACGTTCACTTGCGCCCATCCGGCCTCAAGATAGGCGTCGCGTCGGGCGGCAATCGCCTCGTTCTGCTTTAGCCAGAACAGGTCGGCATCGGCAAAATAGCTGTCCTCGCCGAACAGGTCGGAGACGATGAGGCCGGGATAGTCCTCTATGGCGAACAGCGCCACCTTGGTGGAGATCGACTGGCCGCCGAACAGCCATTGCTTCAACTGGAAGCCGCGCGGCGCGTATTGTTCGGGATCGGCATAAAGCGCCAGCCAGTCCTTCTGCTGCGCTTTGGACGCCATGGTGAGATAGCGCGCCGTCTCGGCGTCAATTTCCTCGCGGCGGTAGGCTTCGCGAATTTTGGGCAGAAGCTCGCCGAGCGCCAGAACGCGTTTCACCTGAAGCTCGGTGAGGCCGAAGGTGGCTGCGATGTCGGCAATGGCGCGGCCTTCGCGGATCAGACGGGAGAAGGTTTCCCATTGCGAGACTTCGTCGGGATCGAGGCGGGCGATGTTTTCGATGAGCGAGGCTTCGAGCGCATCGGCGTCGTCGCCATCCTCCATGATGGCGCAGGGCAAGGCATCGCTTTCGCCGCGCTCGTCGGCGAGCGATTTGGCGGCGAAATAGCGTCGCCGTCCGGCGACGATCTCGAAGGTTTCGGGCGAACCGTTGGGCCGCACCAGAAGCGGCACGAGGACGCCGCGCGCGCGAACGGACGGCAGGATATCGGAGATATCCGGCGCGCGTTTGCCGTGGCGCATGTTGAGTGCGGAAATGTTCAACCGATCAATTGGGATATGGGCAAGCTGCATGATTTGTCTCCTTCGGTTTGGTTGAGGTTTCCCC
>NZ_RZSJ01000533.1:0-4292 GCF_003998025.1 Mesorhizobium sp. M8A.F.Ca.ET.021.01.1.1 | reverse complement strand
ATCCCGCCCTGATCGCCTTCAACCGCTTCGGGCTCGGGGCCCGGCCCGATGACCGCGACAGGCTGGCGAACGACCCACGCAGCTATCAGGCGGCCTCGACCTTGGCGGCCTCAGAGGCCTCGCCGCGCACCAGCCTGGTCACGCCGACGAAGTCGATCTTGCCCGAGCCAAGCACCGGCACGTGCGCCACGACGCGCACTTCGGCCGGCACCATCAGGTCCATGGCGCCGTTCGCCTTGGCGAAGGCCAGAAATTCGGCGCGCGTCGCGTTTTCGGCTTCGGTGATGAGCACCAGCTTTTCGCCCTTGCGCGGATCAGGCACCGTCGCGACCGCCGAGAGCGAACCTTTCCACAGCTCGCCCGCCAACGCTTCCACGGCAGCCAGCGAAATCATCTCGCCGCCAATCTTGGCGAAGCGCTTGGCGCGGCCGCGAATGCTGACGAAGCCGGCATCGTCGATGCTGACGATATCGCCGGTGTCATGCCAACCGTCCTGCAGCGGTTCGAGCACACCAGGCTTTTCCGCCCTGAGATAGCCCGCCATGACGTTGGGGCCGCGCACGAACAGCCGCCCGCCGCCCTGGACGCCGATCACCGGATCCAGGCGGTATTCCATGCCGGGCATGATTTTTCCCACCGTGCCCGATCTGTTGTACATCGGCGTGTTGATGGAAATCACCGGCGCCGTCTCGGTGACGCCGTAGCCTTCGAGAATGCGCAGGCCGAACTTCTCCATATAGGTTTCGCGGGTCGAGGCCTTGACCGGCTCGGCGCCGGAAAAGCAGTAGCGCACCGAGCGGAAATCATAGGGGTGTGCGGTGCGCGCATAGCCGCTGAGGAAGGTGTCGGTGCCGAAGATGATCGTCGCGTTCGAGGCATAGACCAGTTCGGGAACGATGCGGTAGTGCAGCGGCGAAGGGTAGAAATAGACCGGAACGCCCGACACCAGCGGCAGCACCGTGCCCGCCGTCAACCCGAAGGAATGGAAGATCGGCAGCACGTTGAACACCTTGTCGCCCGAGTGGAAATCGATGCGCGAGGCGGCCTGCGCGGCATTGGCCAGGATGTTGCGATGGGTAAGCACCACGCCCTTGGGCGTGCCTTCGGAGCCAGAGGTGAACAGGATCACGGCCGGATCGGTGGCATTGCGGGCAACCCGTGGCGTGGCCTTGCGCAGCATGCCAAGCAGCTTGTCCTTGAGGCTGATGGTTGCGCGCAGATCGTCGAGCCAGACGATGTTCACCGACCGGCCGACTTCCTCGACCGTCGCGCCGAGCTTGGCCTGCTCGACAAAGGCCCGAGAGGTCAAAATTGTGGTGACCCGCGCCGCCTTGCAGGCGGACAGGATGTTGGCGGCACCGGCGGTGAAGTTGATCATCGCCGGGACCTTGCCGGCGGACATGACGCCAAGCAGCGCGGCACAAGCGCCATTGGCATTGGGCAGCATGATGCCGAGCGTGTCCTGTCCGGCATAGAGCGCTTCGAACTTCTCGCCGAGCACGGCGACACCCGTGAGCAGCTTGCCATAGCCCAGCGAACCGGCGACCGGATCCTGCACGGCGAGTTGCTTCATGCCGCGCTCGGTCGCCGTTTCGATGACCCTTTCGAGCACGGTCTTGTCGATATGCTGGGTGCGGAAGACGAGGTCGGACATCACCTGGTAGAGTGCGGCACCGGCGGCGGCTCTGCGCTTGCGGCCCTTCAGTTCGTCGGCGACCTTGAGCCTGACCGGCGGCAGTATGGTCACCTTGACCTTCGGGAACAGGCGACGGCGCACGTGCTGCGCCGTCAGCCGCGAGAAGGGGCTTTTCTCCAGCCCCTCGATACGGATCGGCACGACCATCGAGCCGGTCTTGTCGGCCACCATGGCGGCGCCGTCATAGACCTTCATCAGCCCGCCGGTGACGGTGATGCGGCCCTCGGGAAAGATGACCAGCGGATCGCCATTCTGCACGATCTTGATCAGCGTGCGCGTCGACATCGGCTTGGCCGGATTGAGCGGCAAGGCGCGGGTCAGTTTGAGGAACGGCTTCATCCACCAGGCCTGCGCGATGGTGTAGTCGATGGCGAAGACCGGCTCTTCATCGGTCAGCGTCAGCGCCAACGGACCGTCGAGAAAGCTGACATGGTTGAGCGCCAGAATCGGCGCCGGGCCTGCGGCCTTGAGGTTTTCCAGACCCTCCACTTCCAGCCGATGGAAGGCGCGAAAGAGGATGGAGACGAAGTCGCGGAAGGCGTTGGTCGGCAGATATTTCAGCATCAGCCAGGCGGCCACCGCATTGAAGGCGGCAAGCCCGAACAACAAGCTGGCAATAGAGACGCCAGCGGCCTGGACGGCGGCGACGAGGATGCCGCCCAGCGTCATGAAGCCGGCGTTGACGATGCTGACAGCGGCGACGACGCGGGCGCGGCGCGCCTCGGGCGACCAGGCCTGCACGGCAGCGAAGGTCGGCACGACCAGGAAGGCACTGGAAATGGCCATGCCGGCAAGGTCGATGGCAACGCGGATGGTGTTCGGCCCGGCGAAGAAGAGGCCAAGGGTTTCAGCCTTGGGCGAAGGCTGCATGCTCCAGATCGTCCAGGCAAGGTGCAAGCCGAACAGCGCCAGAAGCGCGGTGCCGACCGGCGCGGGAAGCAGCACCATGCGGCCCTGCGACATCCAGGCGGCGATCGCCGAGCCGATGGCAATGGAGACGGCGAACACCGCGAGATAGGCGGTGACCGCGATCTCGTTGCCGCCGAGCTGGTCCTTGATCAGCGTGGGCAGGATCGAAAGCACGATGGCGCCGATCAGCCAGAACCACGAGGTCATCAATCCGGCGCGCCAGATGCGCGTGTCGGTGCGCAATTCGCTGACCTGGCGCCATGTCGAGTGGAAGATGTTCCAGTCGATGACAAGGTTCGGCGCGGCTGAGCCGGTCGAGGGGATGGAGCGGCTGACGAACCAGCAGCCGACCGCAAGGATCATCATCATCGGGCCGAAAACGGCGACACCGATGCCGTCAGCGGAGACGACACCGCCCACGATCGTGCCGCCAAGGATGGCGGCGAAGGTCGCCGACTCGATCCAGGCGTTGGCGCGGGGCAATTCCTTGCGCTCGAGATGATCGGGCAGGATGCCGTATTTGATCGGCCCAAACAGTGCCGAGATGACGCCGAATATCAACAGCGCGGTCATCAGCACAGGAATGGAGGACAGCGCGATGCCGACGACCGCGACGGCAGCGGCGCCGATCTCGGCGAATTTCAGCCGGCGGGCAATGAGCGCCTTGTCGAAGCGGTCGGCGATCTCGCCGCCCAGCGCCGACAGGAACAGGAACGGCGCCATGAACACGGCGCCGGCCAGCGTGACCAGCGAGGCGGCCTGATCGGCAGCCAGTGTGAAGAGGATCAGGAACACCAGCGTGTTCTTGAGGAAATTGTCGTTGAAAGCGGACAGGAACTGCGTCCAGAAGAGCGGCGCGAAGCGCCGCGAAAGCATGAGATGCGTGTTCATGGCGTTGTCCCATTTGGCGGAACCACGCGGCGATGCTCCGGTGATCCCCGCGGGTTCATGCGCTGTTCCGATCGTTGTGATAGCCGTGAGCTGGTTAAGGTTCTTTACTGGGTCGGAAATCGCCGGTGGTCGCTGGTTCGTTCCGGCGCTGGTGAAGCTGGCCTGTGCGCGCCCGTGTCAAGCGGTTCCGACATCTACGCCTCCTTATGAACAATGTTCATGGCGCCAATGTAGCATAACTTGAACGATGTTCAAGGGCAAAAATGAACGATGTTCACAAAAGTGAGGAGAGGTTAACGAGTCAATCGCCAGGGCCTGGCTATCGTTCGCGGCCAGCCCCTGTCCAATGGGAATCTACAAGCTGCACCGACGCGCTTGATCCCCGGCTAGCGAGGAGCGCCTTCGTTCAGTGTCGCCACGGTCTTCAGCGCGCCGTCCAGCATGTCGCCCTTCTCGTCCTTGAGCGCCGCCTCGCGCAGGCGGCGGATCCAGTCGGCGGCGTCGTCCCTCCCCTTGAGCAGATCGAGCGCCGACAGCACGCGGTCGAATTTCGACTGGGCGCGCACATGCGTGTCGCTGTAGCCCTTGATCAGCCGGCGACAGTTGAGGATTTCGACCGCAAGCGCGTAATCTGCCGGCACGTAGCCAAGCGCCAGAGCGTACCAGCGTTCGAGATGCGCGGCCTCGACCTTGTGGCGCAGCAGGCTGCGGCGCCAGCGGCGCAGGCCGCCGATGAACCACAGAGCGGCGAAGCCGGCGAAGCTGTCGGTGCGGCTGCGGCGGCCCTGGCTGATGC
>NZ_RZSJ01000532.1:0-4299 GCF_003998025.1 Mesorhizobium sp. M8A.F.Ca.ET.021.01.1.1 | reverse complement strand
GCGCGGGGGGTCCACCACGCGGGTTGGTCGACCGCCGGCGAGATTACGCCGCAGGGGCTCGAGGAAGGCCATATGCTGGCGATGCTGCTGCCCTCGGCATCCTTCACGGCGGTCAGCACCATGGTCGACAATTTGTCGACTTCGGGCATGGACAGGATCACCGAAGAGGTCGAGGCCCTGCGGCGCACGCTGCGCGCCCGGCTCGGCGGCGAGCAGACCAGGAACACCTTCGCGCTCTGCTTCATCGACGGGCTGTCCTATGCCGAGGAAGCGGTGAGTTCGGCCATCCACTGGGGTCTTGACGACATACCGCTGCTCGGCGGCTCGGCCGGCGACGATTTGAAATTCGAGACGACGCGTCTGATCTCGAACGGCAGGGTCGCTTCGGACAGCGCCATCATCGTGCTGGTCGCCACGGAAATTCCGTTCCACGTCTTCAAGACCGACAACTTCGTTCCCACCGACGAAAAGCTGGTGGTGACCGCGTCCGATCCGGATCACCGCATCGTGCGGGAGTTCAACGCCACCAATGCGGCCGAGGAATATGCCGCTTCGGTCGGCATCCTGCCGCAGACCCTGACACCGCTGAGCTTCGCCTCGCATCCCGTGGTGGTGAAGGTGGGCGGCGAATATTACTGCCGCTCGATCCAGAGGATGCACGCGGATGGCTCGCTGTCGTTCTTCTGCGCCATCGACGACGGTGTGGTGCTGTCGATCGCCCAACCCAAGGACATGGTGGAATCGACACGAGCGGCATTGCGCGAGGTCGAGGAAAGGCTGGGCGGTATCGATATGATCCTTGGCTTCGACTGCGTGCTGCGCCGGCTGGACGCACGGAACCGGCAGGTCTTTCGCGATATTTCGGAGCTCTACCGGGTCAACAATGTCGTCGGCTTCGGCACCTATGGCGAACAGTACCGGTCAATGCACTTGAACCAGACTTTCACCGGCATCGCTTTCGGTGACCGGCAAGCGGCTGAATAGGGCGGTGCAACAAAATGCCGCTCAGGGACATCAACGATCTCGACAGGCTGAAGAGGATCAACGCCGCCCTGGTCAGCCGCGTCGAGCGCTCGATGGACCAGCAAGGCAACGCCTTTTCGCTGTTCCAGACCGCGATCTCGCTGGAAAACCGGGTGCGTACGCGCACCGAGGAACTGCATTCGACCTTGCGCAGGCTGGAGCAGTCGAACATCGACCTCAGCGCCGCCAAGGAAAACGCCGAACTGGCGAACCTGTCCAAGACGAGATTTCTCGCCGCCGCCAGCCACGACGTGCTGCAGCCGCTGAACGCCGCCCACCTCTCCGTCTCGGCGCTTGCCGAGGTGCAGACCAGCGAGGAGGGAAAAAAGCTGGTGCGGCAGGTCGAGCGCTCGCTGGAAACCGTGGAAGACCTGCTGCGCACCTTGCTCGACATTTCCAAGCTCGACGCGGGCGTGGTCCAGCCCGACATTGGCGACGTCAGCCTGGAGGCGTTGTTCTCGTCGCTGCGTTCGGATTTCGAGCCTGTGGCGCAGTTGAAGGGGCTGTCGCTGAAATTCCGGCCGGTCAATGCGGTTGTTCGCTCGGACAGGACGCTGCTGCGCCGTATCCTGCAGAACATTCTCTCCAACGCGCTGGGTTATACACGCTCGGGCGGCGTCCTTGTCGGCACACGCCATCGCGGCGACACCATCCGCATCGATGTCGCCGACACCGGCTGCGGCATTCCGGAGGATCAGCGCGAAGCGGTGTTCGAGGAATTCCATCGCGGCACCTCGCCGGCCAGTGCCGAGATCGACGGCGGTGGTCTTGGGCTCGGGCTGGCCATCGTTCGCCGCATGGCCGGCGCGCTCGGCCACCCCGTGACGTTTTCCTCCAGGGTCGGCCGCGGCACCATCTTCCACATCGATGTTCCCGTCGGCATCGGCGCGCCAGCCGACGCCATCGCCAGTGCCGCCAGCCTGGAGCGGCCGCGCGGCTACGGCCTGTTCGGCACCAAGGTGCTGCTGGTCGAAAACGATGCCGAGGTGCTGGAAGCCATGACCTTCCTGCTTGAGCGCTGGCAGTGCCTGGTACGCGCCGCGACCTCGACCGACGATGCGCTTGACCTGCTTGGCGACACCGATTGGGTGCCTGATATCGTCATCGCCGACCAGCATCTCGACGGCGGCGATCTCGGCACCGCGACAATATCGGAGGTCCGCGACTATCTTGGCCGCGCCGTGCCGGCGTTGATCGTCACCGCCGACAGTTCGGAAGCTGTCGCCAAGGCGGCCCGCGCCGGCGGCATCGAGTTGATGCGCAAGCCGGTGAAGCCCGCGCAACTGCGCGCGCTGCTGGCGCATTTGCTGGCTTAGGGGACAGTTAATGGCTCAAAATCCGGCCTGATCCCGAAACAGCTCCGCATTGTCCAGCTTCGACACCTCGATCACCGCTTGCGTGCGGCTATAGACGTTGAGCTTGCGCAATATCTCCGACACATGCGCCTTCACCGTCGTCTCGCCGACCTGCAGCTCGTAGGCGATCTGCTTGTTGAGCAGGCCCTGGCGCAGCATCTGCAGCACGCGCAATTGCTGCGGCGTCAGCTTGGAAAGCCGCTGCACCATGTCGGCGCGGTCGGTGCTGTCGGGATCCGGCGGCTGGCCTTCGTAATTCTCCGGTACATAGACGGCGCCGTCCATCACCGAGCGGATGGCGGCGGCGAGATCGCTCTTGCGCGCCGATTTCGGGATGAAGCCGGCGGCACCATAGGACAAGGCCTCTGAAATGATCCTCGGCTCCTCATGACCCGATACGATCACCACAGGCAGGCGCGGATAGCGGGTCCTGAGCTGCAGGAGCCCGTCGAAGCCGTGCACGTCGGGCATGCTGAGGTCGAGAAGCGCAAGGTCGAAAGGCTTGGCGTCGGCCAACAGATCCAGCGCCTCGGCAATCGACCGTGCCTCGACCGTATCGACCTCGGGATAAGCCATCTGCACGGCACTGTGCAGCGCCTCGCGAAACAGCGGATGGTCGTCGATGATGAGGAACCGGGCACGATCGGTAGGGGCTGTCATAGGGCTCGTTCCGGTTTACCGGGCACACCATAGTCTCCTGACTGTGGCCGGATTATTGGCAAATAGTCTATCGCCTGTTGACGGGATTCATCGCTGCAAAAAATGATGGGAAGCCTGAATTCTTTATCCAGCCGCGGCAAAGCCCGTGCTTTATGAAAAGCGACGCCTTGCCCGATCCCCGAAATCGGCCGAATGTGCCGCCATCAAATGCAAAGATCGCCATGACCGCCTTTGTCCTTGCCGTGCCGCCAACGCCTTCCGTCGCCATTGCCGGCTCCAGCGAACGCTTTGCCGTGCGGCGTATTTTCTGCGTTGGCCGCAACTACGCGGCGCATGCGCGCGAATTCGGCAATGACGAGCGTGATCCGCCCTTCTTCTTCACCAAACCGGCCGACGCGGTGGTCGATTCCGGCACTGAAATCCCCTACCCGCCGCTGACGCAAAACCTCCACTTCGAGATCGAACTGGTGGCGGCGATCGGTACATCGGGTTTTCGCATATCCCGCGACAAGGCACTGGATCATGTCTGGGGTTATGCCGTCGGCATCGACCTCACCCGCCGCGACCTGCAGGATGTCGCCAAGAAGGCGGCCCGGCCCTGGGACTGGTCAAAGGCCTTCGACCGTTCCGCGCCTTGCGGCCCACTGGTCCCGGCACAAAAAGCCGGGCACCCGGCGAAGGGGCGTATCTGGCTCGCCGTCGACGGCGCGGTGAAACAGGATGCCGACCTTGCCGAACTGATCTGGCCGATATCGGACATCGTTTCGATCTGCAGCGAAGGCGTGGAATTGCAGGCGGGCGACCTTATCTTCACCGGTACGCCCGCCGGGGTCGGCGCGGTCAAGCCGGGCGAGACGATATCAGGCGGGGTCGAGGGCATCGGCACGATCGACGTGACCATCGGCCAGCCGCGGTCATGAGTGAAAAGTCATGAGCAATATCGTCCTGCACAACTACTATCGCTCTTCCACCTCCTATCGGGTGCGGATCGCGCTGGAGATGAAGGGGCTGAGCTATGACTATGTGCCGCATCACCTGCGCCATGGCGAGCATCTGGAAGCGGCCTATCTCGCGGTCAACCCTCAAGGGTTGGTCCCCGCGCTGATCTGCAACGACGGCACGCTGCTGACGCAGTCGCTGGCGATCATCGAATTCCTCGACGAGACCACGCCGGAACCACCGCTGCTGCCAAAAGACCCGCTTGGCCGGGCGCGGGTCAGGATGCTGGCGCAGATGATCGCCTGCGACATCCATCCGGTGA
>NZ_RZSJ01000531.1:0-4308 GCF_003998025.1 Mesorhizobium sp. M8A.F.Ca.ET.021.01.1.1 | reverse complement strand
TGCGTCCGCTGCTCGACGGCATCGATGGATTCATTTCCGTCGAGCGCTTCCAGAGCCTGGCCGACCAGAACCGGGTGCTGTCGCTGTCATTCTGGCGCGACGAGGAGGCGGTCAAGGCCTGGCGCAATACGGAAGAACACCGGCAGGCGCAGCAGGCCGGGCGCGGCGGTATCTTTGCCGGCTATAGATTGCGGATCGCCCATGTGGTGCGGGACTACGGGCTGACGGAGAGGGACGAGGCGCCGGCGGACAGCCGGGCGGTGAATGGGTAGCGCCTTCCCTTCTCCCCTTGTGGGATGAGGGGTGTTCCAGCGGAGTGAGACGTTGGTGTTCCCTGGAACACCCCTCATCCGACCTCGCTTCGCGAGGCCACCTTCCCCCACAAGGGGGGAAGGAAGAAGCGCGCCTCACGCATTCCCGATCAGCACGCCGGCCGCGAACACCAGGGCGCCGCCCAGCACCACCTGGAAGGCGGCGCGCAGGAACGGGGTCTGCATGTAGCGATTCTGGACGAAGGCGATGGCCCACAATTCGAAGAACACCACCACGGCGGCAACGGCGGTGGCCGTCCAGAAATGCGGGATGAGGTAGGGTAGCGCGTGGCCGAGCCCGCCCGCGGACGTCATGACGCCGGTGGTGATGCCGCGTTTTACCGGCGAGCCCCTGCCCGACAATTTGCCGTCGTCGGAAGCGACCTCGGTGAAGCCCATTGAAATGCCGGCGCCGATCGAGGCGGCCAGCCCGACCAGAAAGGTCTGCCAGGTATCATGGGTCGCAAAGGCGGCGGCGAAGATCGGCGCCAGCGTCGAGACCGATCCATCCATCAGACCAGCCAGCCCGGGCTGCACGTAGGTCAGGATGAACTGGCGCTGTTCGGCGGCGGCCTCTTCGTCCTTCACATCGCCCGGTACGTGCGTCTGCTCCAGCGCATGAGCCGAGCTTTCATGGCCCTGTTCGGCCGCGGCCAGGTCGCCGAGCAGTTTGCGGGTCGAGGCGTCGGTGGTGCGCTTGGCCGCCTCGACATAAAACAGATAGGCCTGTCGCTCCATCGCCTCGGCCTGGCGGCGCACGGCCTCGACGCCGAGCGGCCGCACCAGCCAGTCGGGCTTGCGCTCGTAATAGCCCTTCACATGTTCACGGCGGATCAACGGAATGCGCTCGCCGAAGCGCTTGCGGAAGAGTTCGATCAGCGAGTCGCGATGGCCGTCTTCCTCCTCGGCCATGGCTTCGAACAGTTTGGCCGACTGCGGGAAAGTCTCGGCCAGCCCGTCCGCATAGGCCCGGTAAATGCGCCCGTCATCTTCCTCCGATGAAATGGCCAGCGCCAAGATCTCCTGTTCGGAGAGCGATTCGAAGGGGCGGCGGCCGAAGCCGAAAACACGGGAAAGCATGAGAAAATCATCCTAGTTTAGAATGGTTCTAAACTAAGGTTTACGGCGTCCGTGGTCAATCGCGCGCTTGGCCGGCGGTTCAAGAATAGTTGAAGCCCCGGTCTGGGTATCGCTCTTCATTATCAGTGAATGTTCGCCTATATCTGGAGCCAAGCCATAAAAAGGAACGAGCTGATGACGGCAAAGACGCCTCCGCACGCCTATGATCCGAAACCGGTCCTCGATCTCATCGCCAGCATCGAGGCCGACCTGCAGCGCCTGAAGGGCCTGGTCGAGCAGCAGGTCGAGAAATTCGACCCCGCCAATCCACACAACAAGGCGCCGGACGGCAAGCTGACCGAGGAAGGCGTCGAGTGCTGCTACCGCATGTTCGACGAAGGCAAGTCACGCTATACGGTGGCCCAGCAGATGAAGATCTCGTTCGCCGCCGCCACGCATCGGTTCAACGGCTGGCGCAAGCTGGGCGGGAGCAAACGGCAGCGGACGTTGCTGGGTTAGGATTGGGCTAAGGGCCCTTGGGGCAGGACGCGGCCAATTGCCAAGGCTAGCGCCACCCCTCATTGCCCTGCCGGGCATTTCTCCCCGTATAGTGACGGGGAGAAAACAGCTGACCTCGGCGGCAAGCGCCCTGTCCCCGTGACTATACGGGGAGTTGAGGAATGGTCCGCGTAGCGGACGAAAAGCCAACTGCTTGGCTTTTCGAATGACGAGTGCCGGCAGGCAGGTGAGGGGCAGCACCGCCCGCCGTTCTGACTCACCAACTTTGTCCCTGTCACATTTTTTCGTTGGCATCGCGCAAGCCTTTCCGTGCACCATGGCCGGATCGCATCACCACAGGACCCGTCATGACCACCCCTCCCGGCATCGCCGACATCCACGCCGCCGCCGCACGCCTCTATGGCCTGATCGTCGAGACCCCGTTGCTCGAATCGCAGGAGCTGAACCGGCGCTTCGGCGGCCGCATCCTGTTCAAGCCGGAGACGCTGCAGCGCACCGGGTCGTTCAAGTTCCGCGGCGCCTACAACAAGCTGTCGTCACTGAGCGAGGAAGAGCGGTCCCGTGGCGTCGTCGCCTTTTCCTCGGGCAACCATGCGCAAGGGGTGGCGGCTTCCGCCGCCATGTTCGGCGTCAAGGCGGTCATCGCCATGCCGGCGGATGCGCCGGACATGAAGATCGCCAATGTCCGCAAGATGGGAGCGGAGGTGGTGCCCTTCGACCGTTTCAAGGACGACCGCATGACGGTGGTCCGTCCCTATCTGGACAAGGGCATGGCGTTGGTGCCGCCCTTCGACGACCCGGCCATCATTGCCGGCCAGGGCACGATCGGACTGGAGCTGGTGAAGCAGGCGCGGGCGCTCGGCGTCAGGCTCGATGCGGTCGTCATTCCCTGCGGCGGTGGCGGCCTGACCAGCGGCATTTCCGTTGCGGTCAAGGGTGCCTCGCCCGGCACCGGGATCTGGGCGGTCGAGCCCGAGCATTTCGACGACACGCGCCGCTCGCTGGCGGCGGGCCCCAGGGTCTCGAACGAGCCGGGTTACAGTTCGATCTGCGACGCCATCCTCACCGCCGAGCCGGGCGCCATCACCTTCGAGATCAACCGCCGCAACCTCGCCGGCGCCATCGCGGTTTCCGACAGAGCGACCGCGCAGGCGATGCGCGACGCCATGGCCCATCTCAAACTGGTGGTCGAGCCCGGCGGCTGCGTCGGGCTGGCGGCGCTGTCGTCGGGCGAGATAGACCTTGCCGGCAAATGCGTCGCCGTGGTGCTCTCCGGCGGCAATGTCGATTTCGGCACCTATGCCGAGATCATGGCGGCGGCTTAGAGGCGTCGGTCATTCGGTGGCCCCTAACCTCTAATCCAGCGTGCGGCGGAACCGGAGCAGAGCCGTGCCTGCAAACACCACCACGAACAGCACCAACCAGCCGACCTCGGCTCCTATCGCATGGAAGTCGGCACCCTTGAGCATCACCGCCCGGGTGACGCGCAGGAAATGCGTGAGCGGAAAGATCTCGCCCAGCACCTGCGCCCAACCGGGCATGCCGCGATAGGGGAACATGAAGCCCGACAGGAGCAGCGACGGCAGGAAGAAGAAGAAGGTGAGCTGCATCGCCTGCATCTGCGAGCGTGCCATGGTCGAGATCGTGTAGCCGAGCAGCA
Source organism: Mesorhizobium sp. M8A.F.Ca.ET.021.01.1.1 (assembly GCF_003998025.1). Lineage (NCBI taxonomy): Bacteria > Pseudomonadati > Pseudomonadota > Alphaproteobacteria > Hyphomicrobiales > Phyllobacteriaceae > Mesorhizobium > Mesorhizobium sp. M8A.F.Ca.ET.021.01.1.1. The sequence goes on along the minus strand of NZ_RZSJ01000531.1, from coordinate 759 downwards.
CCAGCGCCAGCACAAAGACAAGCACCGCCGACAAAAGCAGCGTCAGCGAGCCGACGAACGGGATGCTGAACAGGAGCTTCGCCGCGGTCAACACCACCGCCACCTGCACCGCGCCGACGACGAGGAAGGGCAGCACCTTGCCGAGCATGATCTCGGCCGGGCTGGAAGGCATCGCCAAAAGGTTCTCCATCGTGCCGCGTTCGGTCTCACGGGTCAGCGCCATGGCGGTCATCATCACCATGGTCATCTGCAGGATCACGCCGAGCAGGCCAGGCACGATGTTGTATTGCGAGATGCCTTCGGGATTGTAGCGCTGGTGCACCACCACCTGCAGCTGCCCCCTGGCGCTTTCAGCGGCCGCCGCCTGCATGCCCTGCGCGCGCAGCAGCGCTTGGCTCGCCACCTTGCTCAATGTCGAAACGGCGCCGCTCGCCGCCGACGGGTCGGTTGCGTCGGCCTCGATCAGGATCTGCGGGTTGTCGCCGCGCTCGACCCGCCGGGCAAAATCGGCGGGGATCGTCACTACGAAAGAGACAGCGCCCTTGGCCATCAGTTCCTCGGCCTCGGCGGCGCTCTGCGCGACATAGTCGAAGTGGTAGTAACCCGTCATCTGCAGGGCGGAGGCCATGGCGCGCGTATACTGGTCGTTGCTGATGGCAACGAGCGCCGTCGGCAGGCTCTTGGGATCGTTGTTGATGGCGAAGCCAAACAGCACCAGTTGCAACAGCGGCACGCCCAGCATCATGGCGAAGGTGATGC
>NZ_RZSJ01000530.1:0-4320 GCF_003998025.1 Mesorhizobium sp. M8A.F.Ca.ET.021.01.1.1 | reverse complement strand
GGCGGGGAGGGCGGTCGGGGGGGTAAACAGCGCGACCACGCCGTGCTCCGAGATCACCCGCCAGTAGGTGCCGGCATCTGGCGTGCCGATCGGCTTGCCTTCGAAGAGCACGCTGGTGCAGCCATGCAGCAGCGGTCCGTAGACGATGTAGGAATGCCCGACCACCCAGCCGACATCGGACGCTGCCCAGAATACTTCTCCCGGCTTGACGCCGAACTCGTTGTCCATCGTCCATTTCAGCGCGACCATGTGGCCGCCATTGTCGCGCACGATGCCCTTGGGCTGGCCGGTCGTGCCCGAGGTGTAGATGATGTAGAGCGGGTCGGTGGCCAGCACCGGCACGCAGTCGACATTGGCGCCGGCCGCCCGTTCGCGGGCGACCGCGTCGGCATAGTCGATGTCGAAATGGTCCTTCAAATCGCAGCGCAACTGGTCGCGCTGCAGGATCAGGCAGGCGTCCGGCTTATGGCGGGACATCTCGATCGCCTTGTCGAGCAGCGGCTTGTAGGCGACGACCCGGCCCGGCTCCAGGCCGCAGGAGGCCGAGATTATCAGTTTCGGCTTCGCGTCGTCGATGCGGGTGGCAAGCTCATGTGAGGCAAAGCCACCGAACACGACCGAATGCACGGCGCCGATGCGGGCGCAGGCGAGCATGGCGATGGCCGCCTCCGCCACCATCGGCATGTAGATGATGACGCGGTCGCCCTTGCCGATACCGCGGTTCTTCAGCACCGAGGTCAGCGCCACCACTTCGCGTTTGAGTTCGGCATAGGTGAACTTCTTCACCGTTCCGGTGATGGCGCTGTCATGGATCAGTGCGATCTGATCGGCCCGCCCGCCGGCGACATGCCTGTCTAGGGCGTTGTAGCAGGTGTTGCAGGTCGCGCCGGTGAACCAGCGGCCATAGACGCCGGCTGCTGCATCGAACACCTTGTCCCAGGGCGAATACCAGTCGATGGCCTCGGCCGCGTCGGCCCAGAATTTTTCCGGGTCGCGTTTCCAGCCGTCATAGACCTCGTGATAGCGTGAAGCCATCCATATCCTCCCCAGGAACCATCTGCCGTCCTCGCCAGTAGCCTATGTTGTTTCTTCGGGCGTTGTCTCCCTGCATTTTCGTCTCAGTTGGCCGCGTCTTGAGCTGATAGGCGCGGTGTCGTGAAGCGCGCCATCGAGGGGTGAACGAATGCACCATCGGTGGCGTATCGCGGCAGGGCCCGCGATTGTGCTGGTTCAAGACCCTGCATGAGGACAAGGCCGTGCCGGGCTACAGCCTGTCGGAATCCTATGAAAAACAGACCGGCCGGCAAGCCGGCGGTGATCGTTGTGCTGGTGCAGCGCTTCAGCCAGGGCTTTGAGGGGCGCGATCGCCGCTTCATCGCGGTGACCGGACAACCCCGCTGAGCAACCCGTCGATAGCCGTCTAAAGAACCGTATTTGCTGGACAAAAGTCGATCACGCTAGATCGGCAAGGCCACCAGCATGAGGCCGACGCCGCCGAAGATCAAAATGGCTGTCGCAAGCGCTTTTCGATGACGTTCGAAAGTCGTCGGAGCCCGCTCCCAATTGTAACGCATACCCTATCTCCCCAAGATACGGGGAGTTCTTACCTTACCTAAGGGAAGAAAAGCAACGGTCCTGCCGGTCCACGCGCTTGCCTAGCGTGTCATTCCGGCGGCTGGGAGGATTTCAGCTGTGGATGGATGTTGCGACTGACAAGGATCTGTCGCTCACACAGAGCTGCGCGGGCCATCCCCCCAGCCGGTCGATAGACAGAGCCCCACCACCGCGCTATCTCATTCCGGGGTTTCGCATGGCTTTTGGGGTTCGTGATGGAAATTGCCTCTGGAACGGTTCTGAGATTGGCGGAAGATGCCTCGGTCCAGCATGTCGGCGACGGCGCGGTCGTGCTTTTGGCCCGGAGCGGCCAGCTCTATACCTGCAACGGCACGACCGAAGCCTTTCTCGACAAGGTGGATGGCGCGCGCAGCCTCGGCCAGATCGTCGGCCTGCTTTGCGAGGAGTTCGAAGTCGACAAGGGCACGCTTGACGAGGACATGGCGGCACTGGCCGCCGATCTGGTCTCGGAAGGCATTCTGGCCGCTCCGGGACTTGATAGCTGAAGGTACTGTTTGATGGCGGACAGTCCTCTCCTGCGCGCCTTGTTCCGCTGCCATCTCTGGGCAAGCGCGCGGCTGATGCCGGTCCTTATTGCCAACCGCAGCTTCGAGGAGGTGCTGGAATGGGCGCCGCTTGCCTCGCCGACGCCCTATCGTGGCTTGCCAGCCGCCTACATTGTCGCTCGCGTCAACCGCATTGTCCGCCATCCCTGGCTGATGCGTGACCGCAGATGCCTGCGGGAAGGGCTGCTCGGCCACCGTTTCCTGCGCCTTGCCGGCTTCGATCCGGAGTTGCGTTTCGGCGTCGATCCGAAGTCGCTGCAAGCGTCCCGGCTGTCGGCGCATTGCTGGGTCTGCCTCGACGGCAGGCCGGTGGTCAGCCACAGCCTTCCCGGCATGGTCGAAATCTATCGCCACCATGACCGCGCCACGAAGGTGCGCCCCGCTTGACCAGACCTTGCGTCTTCTATGATCTCAACGGCCAGGTGCTCGGCATTTCGGCCGAACGGGCCGAACTATGGCTAGACTTCGACAGGATGCTCGCCGGCCTGCGCGTCGAAGGTTCGACCGAAGCGGATTTTCGTTTCGACATCGCCGACGCGGAAGCATTGGACGAGACACCCGCCGGATCCCTGGTTTTCGAGGGCGAGATACCGGACGACGGCTACTGCCGGATGATCACCCACGGCGCCAGCGTCCATCTGGTCTTGCCAGGACGCCAGACCGTCGAGATCAGCGAGAAGGGCTGGGCTCGGCTTTGCATCGTGCCCGACAGCAAGGCCGCCTGGACGCCGTCGATGCTGATGCTGGACGCCGCGCTCGATGCCGGCGGCCAGCATATGCTGCATACCGCGGGCCTGACGCTGCCGGGCCGGGATGCCGTCGTGCTGATCCATGCCCCGAGCGGTACCGGCAAGACCACGACCTCGCTGGCCCTGGCAACGCATGGTTTCGGCCTGTGCTCCGACGACGCCATGATCCTGAATGTCGCTGGCGCCACGCCGGTTGCCTGGGGTTTGCCACGCCACGTCAAGATCCATGAGAAGACCGCGCGAATGATCCCGCAGGTGGCGCCATGCCTCGGGCCATCCTGGGACCGCAATGGCGAACAGGCTGTTTCGCTGGAAAAGCTGGGCGGGATCGTGAAAATCGAAACCCCGACCGCCCGTCCGGTGGCCGCGCTCCTGCACCTCGCGCGATCCGCCGACGAAGAGACCCGGCTCGTGCCGATGGCCAGGACCGACGCCATGGTGGCGCTGGCGATGGACAACGTCCGAACCGGCGCGACCGGCCTGCTGCCGCTGCAGAAGCGCCGGCTGGCGACGATCGGCAGACTGGTCTCGTCGGTGCCGACCTTCACGCTGGAAGTAGGCGCGCGCCCGGCCGATGCGGCGGCGCTGATAAGCGCCACGTTGACATCACGGGACTGACGGCCACTTCAAGCGGCGTATGGCCTGGCCTTGGCCAGGCGCTGGATCCAGCGAAAGGCATCGCGGCGCAGGCGCGAGCCGATCTTCTCCCTGGAATTGACTCTGAGCAGCGTGTTCGTCGTGATCAGCTTCTTGGCCAACCGTATCGACAGGTCGGGTTTGATCCGCCCGGCAAGTTCGAGCGCATGCGGTTCGCCGAACAGGCGGCCGGTCACGTTGAGCACGATCGCCAGTTCGAGTTCGATGCCGGTCATGCGGGCGGCGTCGAGCAGGCGGGCTTCCGATTCGGGTGATCGCAGCGCGCGTACGCCTTGCAGCACGTCGACACAAAGCTGCAGCCGGTGGAATTTATGCCCGCCGGCGGCATGCACGATGGCGATCGTCAAAAGGGCTGCCGGCGTGTCCATAGCCTCGCCGTCGATGATGCCCAGCTCGCGAAACCCCAGCGACAGGCGGCGACGCATGCCGGTGTCGTGCACAAGGTCGCCATGCAGCTCGACCAGCAGGCTGGAATTCTCCTTTTCCAGCCATTTGAATTCCTGCAGCTGGTAGGATTCCGCCTCGTTGCTGCCAAGCTCGAAGCCTGACGCCGCGATCACCTGGTTTGCCCGTGCAAGGTTGGCGGGCTCGACGAGGATGTCGATGTCGGTGAACGGCCGGTCGGATGCGTTACGGTAGAGTTTTCGCGCGAACACCGGCCCCTTGACGATCCGCGCTGGAATGCCTTCCGCCGCCATCCCCTTCATGATGCGGTCGCCATGATACTGCAGCAG
>NZ_RZSJ01000052.1:0-17969 GCF_003998025.1 Mesorhizobium sp. M8A.F.Ca.ET.021.01.1.1 | reverse complement strand
AGGCTCCTTTGCTCATGCATTGGAGACCCAGTTCTGTGCCGGAAGGATGAAAAGACGCTTCTGTCGACCTGCCGAAACAGGATATCGGGCGTAAACTCCCGCAAAAGCGCTTGCACCGTCCCTACGCCAGTATGAACTGGATCAGGTTCAACGGGTCACTGCGCCGCGAAAGCCAGCAGTATCTCAGCCCCTTGCCGGGACTCCCCTGGTGAATGCGCCGAATTGAACGGGCCGGCGCTATTTTGTCAAGCGCATTTGGCCCGCGGCGCTGATCGGCGGCCAATCAGACCGGGCAGAAAAGCTCGCGCATGCGTCGGGGACAAGTCACCCCTAGAGGAGCGGCGAAGCGCCCACGATAGGCGAACCATCATGCGGATTCGAAACCTTTTCCAGCACGGCATTTCGGGCTTGCCGAACCGACGTTGCTATCGCCCAATTGGGTGAGATTGCTTTAGATGTCTGTCTTGCTCGTCATCGGCAATCCTTCCGCGTGGCTAGACGCCCCGTTTGTTCCCCCAGAGCAGAACATGAAGCTGCGGCAGTACACGCGCCTCGAACCACCTGTCACGGATCACCTTTTCGACCAGCCATTCCATTCGCTTCATCACGCCGGCCATGTCGATGAACGCGTCTTCGTTACCGGGAAGCGGCGGCGTGTGGTTGCCGGGCTGCAGATAGACGGGTAATTGCGGGTAGCGCGCCGCCGCGTCTTTGGCATAGGCATAGTCATCATCGTCGAAGACGACGAGCTTGAGCGCCATCCGCGGCTTATCCTGCGCAGCCTCGACGCAGGTGTCGAACACGGCCCAATCTGTCGTCATTTCGCTTGAGGGCGGCTTGGGGCTGAGCACCAGCACGTCGAGATCCGCGAACCATTGCTTAGGCACCGAGCCTTGGGTTTCCAACGCAAAGCGGTAGCCCTCACCATGCCCGCGCTCGATCAACCGGCCAAGCGGCTGGATGGCCGGATTGCCGCCCGACAGCGACACCATCACGGGCTGACCGCCGGAAAACGAAATGACCTTTTGCCAGACCATCATCGGTTGACATCATCTCCCAATCATAGCGGAAGCGACTGTCCACCGCATGCAGGCTGTCGCACCAGGAACAGCGATAATCGCACCCGCCCGTTCTTACGAACACCGTCGGCAGGCCGATCAGCATTCCTTCGCCCTGAATGGTCGGCCCAAAAATCTCGCTCACGCGGATTCCGGGCTGCAACGCGCAGGTCATGGCCGGTATTCCGCCCAGGTTTTCGGCGTCTCGCTCACCCGCACGGCGGAGGTTTGTGGTAACCGCACCTTGCACCAGTCGTAGAAGTGCCTGGCCAGACATTCCGCTGTGACACGGTCATGCCCCAGGACGTCGTTAAGATGCCGATGGTCGAACGTCCCATCGATGTAGTGCTTGAGCGCCGCCAGGTCTTGGTAGTCGCGCACAAAGCCATGTTCGTCCAGTTCTCCACCTGAAAGTTCCACTACGACGATGTAGTTGTGGCCGTGTAGACGCGCGCACTGATGATCGGATGGCAAGGAGGTGAGCTGATGCGAGGCCGAGAAGTGGAACTCTTTGGTAATGCGAAACATCACGCGCTCCTTGTCTGGACAGCGTGGAGCCAGAAGTCCGCGTCCTCATAGTCTGTCGGATCGGCAATGCCGGCTAGATCGAATGCTTCGCGCCGTTCGATGCATGTCCCGCAGCGACCGCAATGACGTGCGCCGCCCTTGTAGCAGGACCACGTCGCCTCGAACGGTGTGGCGTACTTTGCCCCCTCGCTAACGATGTCGGCCTTCGACATATTCACATAGGGGGCGTAAAGGCGGATATCGGCGTAACCTGCGAGCGCGTGGTTCTGCATCGTCTGAAAGGCGTCGATAAAAGCGGGCCGGCAATCGAGATAGATGAAATGATCTCCGCCGTGCACGGCAGTGGCCACCGCATCGGCTTGCTGCGCGGCGGCAACCCCGAAGGCGATAGCCAGCATGATGGCGTTCCTGTTCGGCACCACCGTGATCCTCATAGGGTCTTCGGCATAGTGCCCGTCGGGCACATCCACACTATCAGTCAGCGCCGAGCCGCTCAGGTTCCGGCCGACATCGCGGATATCGACGATTTGGTGCGGAACACCCAGCCGTTTGGCGCAGATAGAGGCAAAGCCGAGTTCCTTTTTGTGCCTCTGGCCGTAATCGAACGAAAGCAGGCCAATGAGTTTCTGCTCGGTCGCCACCTTGTGAGCGAGCGAAACGGAATCCAATCCGCCGGAGCAGATGACGAGGGCATTCATGGTTTGAGTCCTTGTTTTGACCGGGTAAGGCTGCGACCGGAGATTTCTCTGCGTTCCCCGTACTCCACGGAGCCGGTTTTGTGAATGGGTGGACGCGATTGAGGCGCACGTACCTTGGTGTCAGCGTCCCCAACACGACTTGCACGCGACTTGTCGCGCATCGTCGACCGCCAAGCGGCTGGGGTCGCCGCGACCTTCGTGCATTGGTAGGAGCCCCCCAAACCGGTGCGCAGCGCGATTGTCGAGACGGCGACAAGCGGTGCATTCCCCGACTGGTCGCGCACCATCTCATTGCATGAACAAATCGCGCGGCTTGTCCGCTACAGCGAGGAGAACCGCGACTAATGCCCACCGGAACTAGAGGCCAAGAGGCGCCGAAAATCGTGAGGACGACGTCACTGCGATGCGGTCGGGCAGACAAAGCCGTCCGACCAGATGGAAGAAGACCGGCGCGAGGTGTCTCAGTGGACGAGGTACTGACTTTCGGTCTCGGGTTGCCTTAAAGAATCAGGCGGCCTTGCGTTCCTTCAAAGCCTTCTCAAAGGCATCCTTGATCGGCTTGGATACGTTCCTCGCTAGCTCTCAACATCAATGCCTGGATGGCCTTGGCCTGCTCAGCGGACTTCTCGATCTGTTTGCGCAGGAATGCGCTTTGCAGTTCGAAGAACTCGGACGGCGACTTCACGGCAACCAAAGCTTCGAGGTGCGTGAAGCCGGCTTCGGCATTGGCTTGCAGAGCCGCAATCGTCTTCAGGAGCATCTCGTTGCTGGTGGTCTTGGCCATTTCACGAAATCGCAGCAACGGATTTATGAAGCTGACATGAATTTGCGCGAGTGGGCTGCACCTCGTGCTGCACGAATACCTCAAGAACTTTCTCGAACGCGGGCCGTGGCTGCGACACGTCTTCGCCGACCGCGGCTGTGTCGGACCGAAGCTTAAGGGCGCGATTCAAAAGATCGGCGCGTTCACCCAGGAGATCGGACTGATTTCGGGCGAAGACTTTCCGCTACTTGCGGGCGTTGCCGAAGACGCAGACCGGTGCATTCTTGACTGCCAAAGCGGCTCTTTACATATTTTCACGCCGCTTCGGTCAGCGTCGGACGACGCGGGCGCGACGTCTTAAACGCTCGTTCAGCTGATAGAGGAACTCATGAACGATATGATTTTTGACCCGTCAATCGCCGCGTAGGATATTTGCTTCGCGCGCGGCCGTGACGAAGGCCCTGCGGGCGGTGGGTGGATAGGCCTCACCTCGTAGTACCTTCAGACAGGCATCCATAGCTGTCCTGCGCTTCTCCGTCTGGAGACCAAAATCCCGCAGGAGGATGGTGGCCGCATCATTGACATCGAACACGAAACGTTCTTTGCGATGGCGACCAATCTGAATCACGACTGGCCTCTCAAATTTTGTTAAGCCGGTCATTTCGCCTCGCCCTCCAAGCCGTACCAACCCAGAGCCTGCGATCACAGCCGGAAGAAAAATCGCGTCGATTGATCCCGCTTGCGGGTTGCCCCGGTCGGTCGCTCAATTGAAAGCTTGGTACGAGGCGCAATTCCCATGTTCAATTCGAACAGATGTTGATCCAACTCCTTGTCCGCGGTCGTCAGGCGATGGTTCAGGCGCAGATAGTCCATCCAGGTCGGCGCGCGAAAGGTTTCTGTCCAAAGCGAAGGATCCTGAAGATCGCGCTGGAGATTCCAGTGCCGCGCACCGACGCGGCTTTGCACGCGCCGTCGTTCCTGCATCCGGTCCAGGAAAGCTTCGACGTTTGCCTCCGGTATTGAGTACTCGATCTTAACGACGATCGGCCCGCTTCTCGGCTTCAGGTCGAGAGCGAGCTGCGGCGTTTCGAAGCCAAAAGGATCCTGATCAGAGTCCTGCCATTGACGGATAGGCATCAGCAACCCGGTGGCCGCGACCATTACGAGCGCGACAGCGGAAACCTCGAGGGCTAAGGTAAGCGAATAGTTCTCGGCCACCGTGCCCCACAGCCAACTGCCGGCCGCGATACCGCCAGACGAAAGGGCATAGTGGATCGAGAGCGTGCGACCGACGACCCACCTTGGGCTTGCCAATTGGACACTCACGTCGAGCCCCGTCCAGGTGACGACCCAGCCCGCGCCGCCGAGCGCCAGCGCAATAGCCGCCACCACCACTGAGGAAGTGAGAGCAAGAGACAGACAACACGCCGCACAGGCAATGCATGCCAGTGTTGTCAGCCGCTCCTGGGACAGAGACCGCCTCAAGACATTGTTGCAAATGCCGACGCACAAGGCGCCTGTTCCGAAGCCGGCCATCAGGACACCATAAACGATTGGTCCTCCCCCTAGTTGATTGCGGGCAACGAGAGGCAGGAGCGCGAGTATGGAGATGCTGGTCAGGCCAAAAAGCGCACCACGCGCGATTGCCGCCTTGATCTCCGCCGACAGGGCCGTGAAGCGCGCTCCGTCATGAATAGCAGTGGTCAATGGCTCGCGCGGGAGAGGTGAGGCGCGAACATCCCATTTGCGGCGCCCTATGGTCCACAGCAGCGCTACATAGGTCAGCGTCGCCACAGCGAAAGCTGTCAGAGGTCCAAAGGAGGCAACGACGATGCCACCGAGCGCCGGGCCGACGCTTCGAACGGCGTTGTATCCAACCGAGATCAGCGTGACCGCGGCTGGGACTTCGCGTTTTCGCAAGATATCGCCCACCGACGCGTGCCAGGCAGGATCGGTGAACGCGGCTCCCGCTCCGGCCAAACAGCTGAATGCGAGAACCATCCATGGATTGAAAATCCCCACGGCCGCAAGAACAGTCAGCATCGCCGAGGACAATGCTATCGCGCAACCAGCCGGCGAACATGAGATTGCGGCGGCTGTAGTTGTCAGCCAGGACCCCGGCGATAATCGACAGGACGAATACGGGCAGTGTGGTCGAAGCCTGCACCAAGGCGACCATGACGTCCGACGTCGAAATGGTCGCCATCAGCCAACTGATGGCGACGGTTTGAATGAGCCAGCCAAGGCTGGCGACCTGTGTGGCAAGCCAGATCGAACGAAAGGTCGCATTCTCGAGCGGCGCAAATGTCGCCGACGAAGCCGGACTCGCATCTTCGCGCGCCACCCTGCTCATTGGGTTGAGCCCTCCCTTGGTCTATCGGTCGTGTTAGAGGTGCCCTCCCGGCCCACGTGCCCATGGAGGAATGGCACCATGAGCGCATTTTGTCGGGGCAGCGCAAGATATTTCTTTACCGCTGGCACTCTGGCGCAAGCGATTGCTTTATCTGGAATTGCCACCAACGCGCTTTCATGATTGCTGGGTCCATGTCACGTCCTCGCCTGCTGCCTGAAAAGAATTTTCCGGGCTACGCATACCTGCCTGGCAAACATCCACATCCGGTTCGCGACCCGTTGGGTCACAGTTATCAAAGCGACCCGGTCACCCTTGTTACAGTCGAGGAATCACTCAGTTCAAACGTGTTCCGATGGGGAATCGACCTTTTCAACCACGGGTATTACTGGGAAGCTCATGAGGCTTGGGAGCCTCTTTGGCATGCTGCGAAACAAAGCGCCCAGCATCGCCTGTTCTTCAAGGCATTGATCCTGTTGGCGGCGGCCGGGGTGAAGATCCGCGAGGGAAAGCGGGCCGCTGCCTTGCGGCATGCGGCAAGAGCTGCAGGGCTTTTTCGTCGGGTGGCGCTTCTGCCGAGCCGGCCCTTTGAGGCCGCACTCGGAATCACACCTGCCGCGCTCGCGGCAGAGGCCGAAGCGGCCACAACGTTCCCGACTGCTTTGCGAGAGCCGATGCCTGGCCAGCTGCCTGAGCCCGTTTTCGATTTCATTCTCGCACCGAACTCCGAGAGGAGCTGATGGATGGCCAGTACGGACGTCTTCGTTACTTGGACGCACTGCTGCGTCTGTCGTGAACAGTTTGACAAGGGCTTCAATCCTGGCGCAGTCGACCTACCGCTGAGCCCGGCTCTGGCGGAGGACCCATGGCAGGCGCCGCTTCCATCGTTGACCTCGCGGCAAAGAAACATCTTTCTGCCACCGCTTTAACTTGCGGGTTCGTCTGCGCCCAGTCTGTTCGTGCGATGCTTCCGCCATCGGCGCTTCCTCAACCGTCGGCGGCTTGGGAAGCGATCCGTCGGGTACGATCTCGTCCTTGGCATCGGATGCAGCTTCGCCGGTGGTAGGCATGGGCTGTGGACGACCATCCTCGGCAAAAATCGGCTGCGGCGTCGCTTCAGCGATCGCACCTTCCTTCTTCGCTTCGGAGAGTTCGTTCGCGATGGCAGCCAGGTCGATGCCGCCCCAGATCGACTGTGGCCGCTTCACGAGCTCACGCTTCTGTTTGATCTCGACGACAAAGGGGCGCTGCGGCTGCCTCATGGTGATCTCGTGGATTTAGGGGAGTTGCGAGTGTCCTCTAGGCGGAGCGCACGCCTTCGTCCACCCGCAGCCACGCATTCTCCAAAGGTTTTCGGAGACGTTGCCGCCGTCCAAGCCATGACGAGAGCTGCTCACCTCCGACGCCTGGGCCTACGCTCCCGATCTCTTGTCCTGTCAGCATGATCGTCATGACGATCATATCGCCCACGCAGTCGCCTTTGCTGGGCCCATCGCGAAGCCGCAAAAGATTCAGAATGCAATGAAGATGGTGGCCGCTCCTATCCATACCTCCATGTTCCCGAGTGCATCAGACGCGTCCAACGCATTTTCGGAATCGATCACGAGCGATCGATTCATGCTGTTGATGGAAGCATGCCGGGTGGCACGAGTGGCCGGGCACAGATTACCGCTCGACAACCGCTCGGCAATCCCAAAGCCGCACTTGGGGCACATCGCCTCGGCTTCCCTTCACCGGGTTGAGAAGTCGCAAGAGGTGGCGCTGACCAGGCTTGTTCCACAGCCCTCATTGTCGTTGATCCAGACGCGCGGGGTGGTGCGTGGGCACCCTGCTCGATTGCCTGGATCACCGGTCGTCAGTGTAGAGCGGCAGCGTAGCCCCTGCGCTGGACCTCGAGCTCCGCCGGCGACATCGTCGACCGCAAGCGTAGCTCGACATAGACGGCCTCCGCTGGGTCCGCCTCACGCCCGTAGCCTGAGGCAAACATACTGCAAAGCCTACAATCAGGCGTTCCCATTTACGGCGCGCCCGGCGCGCCCATTCTGCATCGAGACGTACGCGGTCGGGATAGCGGTTTTCTCCCGATCGACGAACTCGAAGACGGCGAGATCGAAACCATCGACGAATTTCGATCCCTTCGAGTATAAGCCGGCTCATTGAGCCAGCTTAGCCTGGCATGCGTCGAAACAGAAAGCCCGATTCGCCAACCGCCACAATTACGAAAACATGGATCAGGTTAGGTCGGCTATGTCCTAAGGGAGCATCGCGATTTTCGCTATCTTTGAATTTTGGGAGCTCTTGGCTTCGCAACTTGGGTATCCAAATTTCGCGGTTGAAATTTACTTTTTCCGAATTGCTCTGTGCTAGGGACCCACACGAAGCACCTACTCTAGCGCGGGGGAGTGAAAGAGTGATGCAGCGTCGGTCTGCCGCAAGGTTCGGTGACCTTCTGGCGGGAGATTTGCGGGCTTTTGGCGGGCCCTCGACGATCGAACCACTTGCCGGCCGAATCAGGGCGGAGCAGGTCAGTATCGTGCTTCGCAACACGCCTCTTGGCATGGTTGCGAACATACTCAATGCGGCCACTCTTGTTATGGCGCTTTGGGGCTCGCCCGACCAAACGAAAGCCATCCTCTGGGCGAGTGTCATCATCGCCGCCGCTGGGTTCGTAGGCCTAAGAGCGAGATCATCGTTTCAGTCAGTCAAACCCGGTCGGTGTCTCGCCGAGCAACACAAAACCTGGTGCGGAACGCCTTCCTGTTCGGCACTTGGTGGGGAGCACTTCCCGTTCTGTTCTTCAGCGGGGCAACAAGTGCCGCCCAGGTTGTCATTACCTGCCTGAGCGCCGGGATGATCGCGGGCGGTGCCGCTTCTTTTTACACGATTCCCATTGCGGCCGTCGCGTATACGCTGCCGATCTTCGTCGGTTCGATGCTTGCGATTGCGTGGGTGGAAGGCGCCATCAATCTGCTCGTCGCAATCCTGATAGTGAGCTACGCCATCACGCTGTTTCGCGCAGTGCTCGCTCACGCGGTCGAATTTACCCGACGCTTCATTCTGCAAGCGGAAAGCGAAAATGCCATTCGCAGGGATGTTCTAACGAGTTTGCCAAACCGGTTCAGCTTCAACGAGCGGCTGGAGAACGCGTTGGTGGACGCAAAGCAGTTTGACCAGCACTTTGCGTTGCTTTTGTTCGATCTTAACAATTTTGCCGAGGTGAATGATCGCTTTGGCCGAGCCATGGCGGATGCCCTTTTGGTTGAAGTGGCTGCGAGACTTCGGAGATCGACGCGGGAGAGCGATGGCATTGCGAGATTGGAGGGCGGCGAATTTGCAATAATCGCTACGCGCGATATCAGGCCAGATCAAATCAGGTCCTTGGCCAAACAGATCATAGAGGCCATGCGCGCCCCGTTCTTGATCGAAGGGCGCGAAATATATTGCAGGGCCTCTATAGGTATCGCTTTGGCGCCCACTGACGGTTTGGATGCCAACCAACTCCTGCGGTGCGTCGATACCGCGCTACACAGGGCTAAGACGCTGGGGGCGGGGTCCATCCAGTTTTTCAGCCCAAGCGACGATGAAGCTGCTGCCAGGCGCCATGCCCTTGAACGCGATCTGGCATCTGCGCTTGCCAACGACCAGCTTTGGCTCGCATTTCAACCCTTTCTCGACCTCGGGAGCGATCGCATCCGAGGTTTTGAAGCGCTTCTGCGATGGCAGCATCCGACCCTTGGCCAGATCCCTCCGACAGAGTTCATACCCATCGCTGAAGAAACGGATTTGATTCACTCCATCGGACACTGGGTCGTCAAAACGGCTTGTTTGGCAGCGGCGCGCTGGCCGCGCGACTTGCGGGTCTCCGTCAACTTGTCGGTAGTGCAGCTTAGGAATAAAGCCTTGCTGGATGGAATTGTAGTGGCCTTGGCTGAAGCCGGTTTGGACCCCCGAAGACTCGAGGTCGAGATCACAGAAACTGTGCTGATTTCGAATTTTGAAGAAACGATTTCATTATTACAATCGTTAATTTCCCTATCCGTCACAGTTGCTCTTGACGATTTTGGCACCGGCTATTCATCACTGACCTATCTTCGTAAATTGCCGCTTTCGCGGCTCAAGATCGACCGATCTTTTGTCCAGGATATGCTCACCGATGCGGACTGTGCCGCGATTGTAAGATCATTGGTTGAGTTGGCACATGAGCTTCGAATTGAGGTAACAGCCGAAGGCGTAGAAACTCCCGAACAGCTCGACTATCTGCGATGCGTCAGATGTGATGAAGCTCAAGGCTATTTAATCGGGAAACCTGTCCGGATAAGCGAAATTCCTGGCATTGCCGCGGAGCCGGTTGGTCAGGAGCTAGATACTTAAATAGCAGGACCGACACTTTGGCGGCGATGGTCTGGTTGTCTCGTATCTCGACGGTGACGACCGCCTTGCTCAGGTAGGCTGAAGGCCGCAAGTCCATGCGAGCACTGGAAGTAGCCCTGTGACGAAGCATCAGATCGAGGTGATCACGTCGGTCGAGCGGCGCCGGCGCTGGTTTCGGGAGGAGAAGGAGCGGCTGGTCGCAGCGACGTTTGAGGCTGAGGCCAGTTTTGGAGATCGCGCGATCTCTCGGCATTCATATGAGCCACCTTTTCCCGAGAGGCGGTGCCGGATCCTGGTGGCGGGTCAACGCCGGAGGATGTATCAAGCGTTTCGTACGCCGCTGCTTTCCTCTTAAACCGTCATTGCTCTGACAACACATTCTGCAATGGTCGGCGAGTTGTCGATGAGGCACCTGTTCACGCAAACCAGCTGTTCAGCAGGTCGGGAGGAACGAATGAACCCAGAGGCTTTCAGCAGCCCAGTTTTTGTGAAGCGTGCAACCTACATCGTGCAGGAGATTGCCAGCCTTGCGGACGCCGTCGACTTCCTCAATGAATGGCCAGAAGATCGCAGAGACCTGATCCACGAAGCCGCCCTCAGGACCTGCTATGACGCATACGATGGGCGAAAACCTGTAAGCGCAGCGCGCAATGCCTTTTTCGGCTTTGCGAAACGGGCCGCCATATTGGAAGATGCAATTTCCGCCATGCAATGGCTCTCTGCCTGCAAGTCCGGCCGTGGAAAAGTGCAGGTATAGGAGTCTGGCACGGGGCACGCTGAGGGGGGCATTGTGTCGGGATTTCAGGGATAGCCGAAAGCAGGAACAGGTCTCGACATTAACGGCAAAACGGCAGTCTCACGCAATCTCGCCGTGAATCAGACAACCGCACATCGGTCGCGAGTGGCTAAGTTCAGCGACGAAGATGCAGCGAGCCGATTCGGCTCGGCAAAGAAGTGCGACCGAGGCCTATTCGCCTCACAGGAGCGGAGAAATGACCGGCTTGAGCAGATTTGAGAGGCCAGTCGTTGTTCAGGTTAGCCACCACAGCTCAGAGCGGATCGTGTTCGAGGTCAATGACGCGGCCGCTATCTTGCTACGGGATCTTCAACGTCAGACCGTGAAACGGAAGGCCGCGATGGACGCCTGTCTGCAGGTGTTGCGTGGGGAGACTTATCCAGCAGCGGCTCGAAGAGCTTTCGTGGCAGCCGCGCTTGAAGCAAAGATACTTCGCGGCGATTAGAAAGCCGGGATGCTCAGGAACTGCTGACTGACCATCAGGGACAGCTGTTTGGGTTGCAACCATGATGGCTCTTCAGTTCGAATTCGGTTCTCGGGTGGCGAGCGGAAGCTTGAGAGCAAAGATCTGACGGCTGACATGCGGATGCTTCAGATGCCGCCCATGCAGAGGTATTTCATTTCGAGGTAATCCTCGAGCCCGTGGCGCGAACCCTCCCGTCCGATGGCGGACTGCTTCATCCCGCCGAAGGGTGCGGCTTCCGATGACATGCGTCCCGTGTTGATGCCCACCATGCCATACTCCAATGCCTCGGCCACACGCCAGACACGCAGCAGGTTCGAGGCATAGAAGTAAGCGGCGAGGCCGTAGATCGTGTCATTGGCCTCGTGCACAACCTGATCCGCATCGTCGAAGCGAATGGTTGGGGCCAGCGGCCCGAATGTCTCCTCTTGCGCAATGGTCATCTCGCTGGAGACTTCAGTGAGGACCGTCGGTTGGAAAAACGTGCCATCCTTGCCAATGCGTTCGCCCCCGCGGCGAATTGTACCGCCTTTTGCGACGGCATCGGCGATGTGCGATTCGATCTTGGTGAGCGCATGCCTGTCGATCAGCGGGCCAATGGCGACACCTGGATCGAAACCGTCACCAACCTGGAGCTGGCGAACCCGCTCCACGAATTTGTCGACAAATTCATCGTGAACGCCCGATTGGACGTAAAGGCGGTTTGCGGAAACGCAGGTTTGACCCGCGTTGCGGAACTTGGCCTGGATAGCACCGTCGACTGCCGCATCGACGACTGCATCGTCAAAGACGATGAAAGGCGCATTGCCGCCGAGCTCGAGACTGACCTTCTTGATCTGGTCCGAGCATTGGCGCATGAGCAGTCGGCCGACCTCGGTCGAGCCGGTGAAGCTGATCTTGCGGACCTTGGGGTTTGTGCAGAGTTCACGGCCGACGGCATCGCCTTCAGACGCATAGATCAGGTTGACCACGCCTTCGGGAAAGCCAGCCTCATGCGCAAGGGCAAACATTGCACCCGCCACGAGCGGCGTCTGTTCAGCGGGTTTCAGCACGATCGTGCAGCCCGCGGCCAAGGCCGGCGAGATCTTGCGCGCCACCATGGAGGCCGGGAAATTCCACGGCGTAATCGTGCCGACGACGCCGATCGGCTGCTTGATCACCAGCAGGCGACGGTCCGTCGATGGCGCGGAGATCGTCTCGCCATAGATGCGGTTGGCCTCTTCGGCGTACCATTGCAGGTACGCCGCCGCATGCGACACTTCCGAGTTAGCCTCGGCAAGGGGCTTGCCCATTTCCGCGGTCAATACTCGCGGCAAGGTCATCGGCGTGGTCGATAATCAGCTGATGCCAGCGCCACAGAACGTCGCTGCGTTCACGGGCCGTCAATGCCGCCCATCCAGGCTGCGCTCTATATGCTCTATCGATCGCAGTGCGTGTCTCCTCGACGCCCATGTCGGGAAGCTCTGCCAGCACTTCGCCTGTCGATGGGTGAGGACCACAAATGTGCGCTCACTGACTGGTTTGCCAAGCGCCGGCAGGCGGTCAAGGCTGCCAAACAGGTCAGGAGATTTGAGGTGGCGGATCAAAGGCGGGAGCAGCGGCAATGTCGATTCCTTAAAGCTCTTGGCCTGTCCGGCCGGGGGGACATCTACTGCCCACGTGTGGCTTTTGCATAGGACCACCTCTCACGAAAATCGTGCATCCTTGGGCCGGGTGGACCTGCCGCGGGAAAGGCCGACGGCCCGCTTCCGTCTGAACCGGCGAGGCCGAACCGTTCTATACCGGCTTCGTCCTGGGCCCCCATTTGCCCCAAGCGATCAACTTCTCGTCGCCCCGGCTCGTAGCGCTTGCAGCGCCGTCCCTCTCAGGTATCGCATCGGGGCCGCAAGGCGTGTCGTGACGTGAGCCCCAACGGGGGGTGCTGGACGATACATGAGAGGTTGCAGCCGCCGGTCAAAACCGGCCTTGCAACTTTCTCGTTTTTACTGCCCTGACGCAGAAGTTTCGGTTATGAATCGGGACTGGCCTGACGGCCTGCCGACGTTGCATTTGTTAAAGGAAAACGCATATGGCGACTGGAACGGTGAAGTGGTTAAACAGCACAAAGGGATTTGGGTTTATCCAGCCCGACAATGGCGGTCAGGATGTTTTTGTCCACATTTCCGCCGTTGAACGAGCAGGCCTCTCGACCCTCGCTGATGGCCAGAAGATCAACTATGAAATCGAACAGGACCGCCGCACCGGAAAGTCCTCAGCTGGCAGCCTCAGCAAAGCTGGCTGAAATTTTTTCCCCTGGCTCCTGTCAACAGCGGATGGACGCGGTCCGCCCGGATGTACTGACGGTCGCGCGAAATGCAGGCTGCTGCAAGGCTGCGCGGAGTCCCGGGGAAGCCAAGCGGCTTGAAAGGGAAGGCGGGATAGACCCCGCCTTTTCATATTCCGGACAGAGCCAATGGCAACTGCGTACCCCAGAACAAAGCTCGATTGCTGAAATCAAGCTGCGACCTTCTTGCGGGTCCGCTTCGCCGGTGCCGGCTGTTCCGGCTCTACTGGTTTGCGTCCGAGACCCATCGTCTTGGCCAATGCCGAGCGCGTGGCGGCGTAATTCGGCGCGACCATGGGATAATCAGCCGGCAGACCCCATTTGGCGCGATATGCGTCCGGCGTCAGCCCATAATGGGTCGACAGATGGCGCTTGAGCGATTTGAACTTCTTGCCGTCCTCAAGGCAGATGATGTGGTCCGGCGTCACCGACTTCCTGATCGATATGGCAGGCTTGAGAACCTCCGGTTCTTCTGCGGAAATACTGGCGCCGGCCGTGCCTTTGAGTGCCGCGTGCACCTGGCCGATCAGGGCAGGGAGTTCACCCACCGGGACCGGATTGCTGGAGACATAGGCTGAGACGACATCGGCGGTGAGCTCGATGAGGACGGCGACGGTGTTGTCGGCTTCTTCTGTCATGAAACTCTCCGGGTGGCTTGAAAGACAGTCGGCGAAGTGTCGCTACATAGTGGCGGTTACCGCTGAAAGCAATAAAGCCCCGTCAAGACTATTGCGATGCTCGTCCTGCACTGTGGTCAATAGGGACTCATCCCGTCTTGCGCGTTCTGATCCGACCGCAGTTGGGCACATCCATGCTCGATGTAGCATGAGCGAGCGATCCTGACCTGAAACGCAGCCAAGCCTGTCCTTGATCTCTTCTATCCCGAAGATTGGAATCGATCATTCGGAGAAGTCCGGTCCGGCACGCTCACCGATGGCTGCGAACAGACTAGCCGCATGTAAAGCAGCAGAATCGAACTGGCAGGTGGGGCAGGCGTTCTCCTGTTCTTCTGCAACGATCTCGTCGAGACCGAAACGATTGCCCGAGCACCCCCGCGGCGCCAAAGCGCGTGCTTAGGGGGACGGCCCGGTGCCCAGCATCAGAGAGCCGGGGACTTCGGTTGGCGCGTTCAGCTTCCTCCTCGACCAGCGCTTCGCCGCGAAAAGTAGCATCGTGACATTGGTGGAAAGGGGGAGGGAAGAAAGACGCCCACGGCGCTTGTGCTGAGGCAGCATCCGCACCGACCGCACCAGTGTTCCCAACCGAAAAACCCGCCACTCTTGCGGGCGAGAGCGGCGGGCTTTTTTGCAGAGTTACTCGAACTGAATACGCGTTCCCACTCACATTAGATGCGGATAATTAAGGCTGTATTAAAATGCAAAATTTGGGCATCTAAATCGATCCGAGCGCAAGATACCGCGCGCCCGGACGTTCGGGGCCTAAATTGTCGCCGTGGTCAAATCGACAAACCATCAGCCATCAGAAAATCTCTGCTTGACGTAACGTAAGGTCCCGTGTTTTTCGCCGTGCATGGAGCGACTTCCAGTCTCGGTCCAGGGCGACGAAAATGAGGGGCAGCGATGGTGGCTGGCGAACCAAACGACGTGCGCGTCAAGCGTTGCGGTGGGGATGGGTCGTTCATATTGTGGAGGACGGCAAACTGACAGTTCATCGGTTCAAGATACAGTGTCCCGCCGAGAATTTCGCCGATGGCTAACGCGCCAGGCTCGGCCTTGCTAGCAGGCCACCAATTGACGAACACTGATGTCTGGGGGAGACGTTGGATGGCTGGCGCGCCTTTTGCGCTGGCGGAAAAACACATCGGCGAAAGGCCACTTACAATGCTGCTTGCGGCTAATGACACGGCGGCCAAGATCACGAAAACCCAGGTCGTCAAGGACCTGGCCGCGGCGCTCGAAAAACAGCATGAATTTGCAAGCCGCCACCGCAAGTGACTTCAGACAGGGAGTCGAGCCGCGTGGCTGTTGGCTCAACCGTGGAGATGCCGACATTGCGTGCGATCTCACGAAAGCCCGCTGTGGCTAAAGACGCGGCGGGCCTCTCCTCGAAGCTTCATTGATCCTGAAGCTTAGGTCCACTCTTCAGCGCTGTACGAGTTACGAGGGGCGGAGAGTCTCGGCGGGTGTCACGCCCCGGAGACCAGGGCAGGAATGGACAGAACCTCGTTCGCCTCGTCAAGAATCGAGAAGGTGTAGCGGCCATCTGCGTCAAGGTCGACGGAGTAGCTCAGGCGGTCGAGTATATGGTTATCCTGGTCGAACGTAACGATCCGCGGCTTCAGCGAGGCGATATGCGCTTCGTCCAGGTAGATCGAGTTGCAGACAATGATCTGGTCGTCGGGCTGGCAGGTGCGGGCCGCCGCGCCGTTGAGGATGCAGCAGCGTGAGCCGCGTTCGCCGAGGATGACATAGGTCGAAATCCGCGCACCGGAATTCTTGTTCCATATGTCCACGAATTCCATGGGCAGGATGCCTGCTTCTTCGCAGTGGTCAGGGTCGAGCGTTATCGACCCGTGGCAGTTGAGGTTCGCTTCGGTGACGTAGATGCCGTGCAGCTTGCCGGCTACTATTTTTCGCATTGGTCTGTTGTCCTATCCATCATGAATGACTGGTGGTCCTGCCGCTCTCGGAGCAGCCAGTTATGCGGCTAAACTACGACGACGAGTGCGCCGCCGCTGAGACCAGCACCCGCTGCCGCCAGAAGGATTTTCTCGCCCGGTCGAAACGGCTCAGTCCGATGGGCCAGTGACAGGGAGAGCGGGATCGTCGCGGCGGAAGAATTGCCGTATTCGGCAATCGTCTTGACGATTGCTTGATCGGCAATGCCAAGGTTCCTCCCGACCGCATCGAAAATGCGGGCATTGGCCTGATGCGGTACGAACCTGTCGACATCCTGTGGGCGTACTCCGGCAGCGGCGAGCGCGCTTGTCGAGCAATCGGTCATCATCTCGACAGCCTTGGCGAAGACTTCCCGGCCGTCGGTCATCGTCATTCGGGTTTGCCCGAGATCCAGGCCACTTTGGAATGGGATGTTGCTTCCGCCCGCCGGGATCTGGATCAGCCGGTAGCGCGAGCCGTCCGAATCCACCGACGCACCGAGAATGCCCCGATCCGGACCCTCGCACGGACCAATCACCAGGGCGCCGGCGGCATCGGCAAACAGTACGGCGCTGGCGCGCTCGGCCGGATTGATGCGGCGGCTGAGGATGTTGGCGGCGATGACCAGGGCCGCTTTGCCGTGCAGGCGGGTGAAGCCATCCGCGAACATCAGCGCATAGATGAAGCCGGCGCAGGCGCCGGTCAGATCGACCGCGCCGGCTTGGCCGAGCCCGAGCCGGTGTGCGACCAGCGGCGCACTGGGCGGTAGGAGATGGTCGGGCGTCGAGGTGGCGAGCAACAGCAGACCAATGTCGCTGCGGTCAATGCCGGCATTCGCCAGCGCCATGTCGCCGGCACGGGCGGCCAGGCCAGACAACGTGTCTTCGTCCGTTGCCCAGAATCGCGAGCGAATTCCGGTGCGCCGCTCGATCCAGCCAAGTTCGAGCCCGAGACGGTTTTCGATTTCCGGGTTCTCGACCCTGCGCGCCGGCACATGATGACCAAACCCGAGAAGGCGCGACGATCGGCTCATGGCCTCGAACCGAAGCGTTCGCCGGCTTCTTCGATCGCGTCATAGAGTCCGTCCAACTCGTCGCCGGTGATGCAATAGGGCGGGAGAAGGTAGAGGACATTGCCGAGCGGACGAACAAGCAGGCCGCGCTCGAGGAAAAAGGCGCGCAGCTTCGGCCCGATCTCGGCCAGATAGCCCGCAGAGCCGGCGCGCAAATCGAGCGCCGCGATCGTGCCGGTCGTCCGGCTGTCGGTGAAGAACGGATTGTCGCGAAAGCGCCGAAGTCCGGCGGCCTGCATCGCGCTCAAGGCCGCGACCCGCTCGGCCACGGGCTCGTCACGCCAGATCTCGACATTGGCGAGTGCTGCCGCGCAAGCAATCGGATTGGCAGTGTAGGAACTCGAATGAAAGAAGGTCTTCTTCCGGTCTTCGGAATAGTGGGCCTGGAAGATGGCATCGGTGGCGAGCGTAGCCGCCAGCGGGATCACGCCGCCGGTCAGGCCCTTCGACGTGCACAGGATGTCCGGCGAGACGGATGCCTGCTCGCAGGCGAACATGGTTCCGGTTCGCCCCCAGCCGGTCATGACTTCGTCGGCGATCACGAGCGTGCCGGAGGCTTCGGCAATCTTCTTCAATTCGGTCAGAACCCAGGCCGCATACATCAGCATGCCGCCGGCGCCAAGAACGAGCGGCTCGACGATCAGGGCGGCGGCGCGTCGGTCGCGGCTGACGGCCTCGAACCGATCCAGCGTCTCCTGCTCGCGGCCCGCGGCCGGAAAGGGAATGGTATCGACCTCGAACAGCAGCGGCTCGTAGGCAGCGTTGAACACGCCGCGGGCGCCGACGCTCATCGTGCCGATCGTGTCGCCATGATAGCTGTGCTCCATGGCGACGATCCGCGAGCGCGGCCCGCCTATGTTGCCGAAATAGCCGAGCGCTATCTTCAACGCGACTTCGACGGAGGTCGAGCCGCTGTCGGAATAGAACAC
>NZ_RZSJ01000529.1:0-4343 GCF_003998025.1 Mesorhizobium sp. M8A.F.Ca.ET.021.01.1.1 | reverse complement strand
GAGCCTCACGATGAATGCCCTCACCCCCGCCGTATCGACGGGACCGCTGCCCGCCTCACGGAAAATCCACAAGTCCGGCGTCCTTTATCCGCACATCAAAGTGCCGATGCGAGAAATCTCCGTCCATCCGACGGCGGGTGAACCGCCCGTCACCGTCTATGATCCGTCCGGCCCCTATACGGACCCGACTGTCGAAACCAGCATCGAAAAAGGCCTTGCCCGGCTTCGCCATGAATGGATTACGGCACGCGGCGATGTCGAAGCCTATGACGGCCGTCATGTCCGGCCGGAAGACAACGGATTCGCGGCGGGCGAGCGCCTGACACCGGAATTTCCCGTTCGCAACCGGCCGCTCAGGGCCAAGGCCGGCAAGGCGGTGACCCAGCTTGCCTATGCGCGCGCCGGCATCATCACGCCAGAAATGGAGTTCGTAGCCATCCGCGAGAATCTCGGCCGCGAGGTGATGCGCGGCAAGCTGCAACGCGACGGCGAAGCCTTCGGCGCGGCGATCCCAGATTTCGTCACACCCGAATTCGTGCGCGACGAGGTGGCGCGCGGACGCGCAATCATTCCCGCCAACATCAACCATCCAGAGAGCGAACCGATGATCATCGGGCGAAATTTCCTGGTGAAGATCAACGCCAACATCGGTAACTCGGCTGTCACATCGTCGATGGCCGAAGAGGTCGAAAAGATGGTGTGGGCGATCCGCTGGGGCGCCGATACGGTGATGGACCTGTCGACCGGCCGCAACATCCACAACATCCGCGACTGGATCGTGCGCAATGCACCGGTGCCGATCGGCACGGTGCCGCTCTATCAGGCGCTCGAAAAGGTCGGCGGCATCGCCGAGGACCTCAACTGGGAGGTCTATCGCGACACGCTGATCGAGCAGGCCGAGCAAGGCGTCGACTATTTCACCATCCACGCCGGCGTGCGGCTGCACTACATACCGCTGACCGTCGACCGGGTCACGGGCATCGTCTCGCGCGGCGGCTCGATCATGGCCAAATGGTGCCTGCACCATCACCGGGAGAGCTTCCTCTACGAGCATTTCGAGGAGATCTGCGACATCGCCAGAGCCTATGACGTTTCCTTCTCGCTCGGCGACGGCCTTCGTCCCGGTTCAATCGCCGATGCGAACGACGCGGCGCAATTCGCCGAACTGGAAACACTTGGAGAACTCACCAAGATTGCCTGGGCAAAGGACTGCCAGGTGATGATCGAAGGCCCGGGCCATGTCCCCATGCACAAGATCAGGCAGAACATGGACAAGCAGCTCGCAGTGTGCGGTGAGGCGCCGTTCTACACGTTGGGGCCGCTGACGACCGACATCGCGCCGGGCTATGACCACATCACCTCAGGGATAGGTGCCGCCATGATAGGCTGGTTCGGCACCGCAATGCTTTGCTACGTCACGCCGAAAGAGCATCTCGGCCTTCCCGACCGCAACGACGTCAAGATTGGGGTGATCACTTACAAGATAGCCGCCCATGCAGCCGATCTGGCGAAGGGCCATCCGGCAGCGAAAACCAGGGATGATGCCCTTTCGCGCGCGCGCTTCGAGTTCCGCTGGGAGGACCAGTTCAACCTGTCGCTCGACCCCGAAACCGCACGGTCCTTCCACGACCAGACCTTGCCCAAGGAGGCGCACAAGCTGGCACATTTCTGTTCGATGTGCGGGCCGAAATTCTGCTCCATGCGCATTTCCCACGACATCCGTGCCGAGGCTCAGAAGGAAGGCATGGCGGCAATGGCGGCAAAATACCGGGAGGGCGGCGATCTCTACATGCCGGCGGACGAGACTGGCGTACCGGTCGTGCCAGAGGCTCCCAAACCATCATGAGGGTGCTCGTCAAAGGGGCCGGCGTTGCCGGCCTCACCGTCGCTTTCGAACTCGCCGCCCGCGGCGCGACGGTCACAGTCGCCGAGATGCGGCATGGCCTTGGCGGCAACGCGTCGTGGTTCGCCGGCGGCATGCTGGCGCCATGGTGCGAGCGCGAAAGCGCGGAGCAGCCGGTGCTGGATCTCGGACGCGACGCTGCCGACTGGTGGGATGCGGTGCTGTCGGGTCAGGTGACACGGGCCGGGACATTGGTCGTGGCCGCGCCGCGTGATGCCGGTGAGCTTGACCGGTTCGCCAGTCGCACGTCAGGGCATCGGCGCGTCGATGAAAACGAAATTGCGCTCCTGGAACCCGACCTCGCCGGCCGCTTCCGGCGTGGATTGCTCTTCCCCGACGAGGCTCACCTCGACCCACGCCCGGCGATGGCGGCACTTCATGACAAGCTTGCGACCATGGGTGTCAAATTCCACTTCGGCTGCGACGCCCGGCCTGTTTCGGGTTTCGCCCGTCAGATAGACTGCATGGGAATGGCAGCGGCCGATGACAGGCTGCGCGGTGTTCGCGGCGAAATGCTGATCCTTCGCACGCCTGATGTCTCGCTTTCGCGGCCGGTCCGTTTGCTTCATCCACGCTTTCCGCTTTATGCCGTGCCGCGCACCGATCACCGTTTCATGATCGGAGCGACGATGATTGAAAGCCAGAGCGCCGGACCGGTGACGGCGCGTTCCATGATGGAGCTGCTGGGCGCCGCCCATGCCCTCCATCCGGCCTTTGGTGAGGCCGAGATCGTTGAAACCGGTGTGGGTGTCCGTCCGGCATTTCCCGACAATTTGCCACGCGTCGAAACAGACGGTGAGATCATCGCGATCAACGGTCTTTATCGTCACGGTTTTCTCCTCGCCCCCGCCATGGCGCGCCAGGCTGCCGACCTGGTTTTCAGTCAAGACAGAACCAAGGAGCATGCTCATGAAACTGATGGTCAACGGCGAGGCGCGTGAGATTGCCGCCACCACGCTGGCCGAGTTGCTTGCCGCGCTCGACTATGAGGGCGATTGGCTCGCCACCGCCGTCAACAGCGACCTCGTGCACAAAGCCAACCGCGCGGAGTTCCAGTTGAGCGACGGCGACCGGATCGAAATCCTCTCGCCCATGCAGGGCGGCTAGCATGTTGGAGCTTTATGGAACCGAGCTTTCGTCGCGCCTGCTTCTCGGCACGGCTCAGTATCCTTCGCCGGCCATCCTTGCCGATGCAGTCAAGGCGTCGGGCACGTCGGTGGTGACCGTCTCGTTGCGGCGTGAGATGGCGGGCGGTAGAGCCGGCGAACAATTCTGGTCGTTGATCCGCTCGCTGGGCGCCAGAATCCTGCCCAATACCGCCGGCTGCCTTTCCGTCAAGGAAGCCGTCACCACCGCGAAAATGGCGCGCGAGGTCTTCGGCACCAACTGGATCAAGCTCGAAGTGATTGGCAATCACGACACGCTACAGCCGGATGTGTTCGGTCTGGTTGAAGCCGCCCGCATCCTGTGCGAAGACGGTTTTGCGGTATTCCCCTATACCACCGACGATCTCGTTGTCGCCGAGCGGCTGCTGGAAACGGGCTGCAAGGTCCTGATGCCGTGGTGCGCACCGATCGGTTCCGCCTTGGGACCGGTCAACATGACGGCGCTGCGCTCGATGCGCGGATATTTCCCTGGCGTCCCGCTGATTGTGGATGCGGGGCTCGGACGGCCGTCGCACGCGGCCACCGTCATGGAACTCGGCTTTGACGCCGTGCTCCTGAACACAGCGGTCGCCAAGGCGGCATATCCGGTCGGCATGGCGCGTGCTTTCGGTAAGGCGGTCGACGCCGGTCGTGAGGCGTTCAGTTCGGGAATGCTCGAACCGCGCGACGTCGCCGTGCCATCGACACCGATGGTCGGCAGGGCCGTTTTTTCATGAAGCTCGATCCCTTTTATCTGATCGTCGACAGCGCTGCCTGGATCGAACGGCTGGTCCCACTCGGAGTCCGGCTTCTGCAACTGCGCATCAAGACCGTGGATGAGGCTGGGTTGCGCGCGGAGATCCGCACCGCGAAGGCCTTGTGTGCTCGATACCAGTGCCAACTCATCGTCAACGACCACTGGCGCCTGGCAATCGAGGAAGGCTGCGACTTCATACATCTCGGCCAGGAGGATTTGCAGACCGCTGACCTCTTGGCGATACGGGCAGCCGGCGTAAGGCTCGGACTGAGCACACATGATCATCAGGAGCTGGAAACGGCGATGGCCGCCGAGCCTGACTACATAGCGCTTGGACCCATCTATCCGACCATCCTGAAGAAGATGAAATGGGCGCCGCAAGGGGTCGAACGGATCAGCGAATGGAAGCGCCAGGTCGCGCCGTTTCAATTGGTCGCCATTGGTGGCCTCAACCCTGAGCGGCTCGACGGTGTCTTTGCGGCTGGCGCGGACAGCGCGGCGGTGGTGACCGACATCACGCTCAACGACGACCCCGAGG
>NZ_RZSJ01000528.1:0-4363 GCF_003998025.1 Mesorhizobium sp. M8A.F.Ca.ET.021.01.1.1 | reverse complement strand
GACAAGATCAGCGCCGACCAGCAGGAGGGCAGGGAGCAAGGCACGGACCCCCGGCAGTTTGCGATGGTTGCCGTCGCCGCCTATTCCGGTGCCATGTCGATGGCCAAGGCAGCGCAGGACGCCAGCCCGTTGCGCGATTGCCTTGCGGCGTTCGAGAGCGCCGCGCAAGCGGCATCATCGCAGGGCGATCCGGGGGCGAGGCGACGTCGCAGGGTGCTGCGGCGGTACGGCGGCATTTGAGGCAGGCTACAGCCCAGCTTTGCGGCGATGCCGCGGCGAGCGCGGACAGCCGGTTCCTAGATCTAGTCGGCCAAAGGCTTGATCGTCTCGTAGCCGTTCACTGATTCCGCGCTGGTGCCTTCATCGTAGCGCCGGGCGAGAGCGGCCTGCAGATCGGGTGAATAGAGTGCCGTGAAGGCGTCGAGTGTCTCTCCGCCTCCGCTCTTGAAGGTCTCCGTGACGGCGAGCACATTGTATTTGCAGTCGCCCAGGCTGAACGTCTCCTTGGCCAGCGTCAGTGTCTTGGTGGCATTCGGCTGCTTGCTGGGCGACAGCTCGACGAACTCGATCGTGCTCTTGGCTCCCGCCTTGAGTGGAAACAGTTTTCGCAAATCGGCAAACGGGACAATTGCCAGCCGACCCGTCTCGCTGTCGCGAAAAACCTCGATGGCGGCTCTTTCCTGCGGCGATCGCCGTGGCGAGGACTGAACTTTACTGCCGCCCGCCCTCCATGCTGAAATCCCCGATGATGAATCGCCCTTCCTCCATATTGCTCTCGCGCCGTGGGTTTCTGCTACAGGCCGCCGGTCTTGCCACGGCCGGTGCGCTTTCACGCCCGGCGTTCGGTCAGACCGGGCAGCGCATCCAGCCTGTCGACGCCACCTTCCTGTTCGTCGCCGATGTCCATGCCTGCCGCATGGCGAGCGGCTTGAGCCCCAATTGCCAGCTGGAAGGCAAGACGGACGCGGCGCTGCTGCGCGACGTCGCGGCGTTGAACGCCATCGGTGACAAGGAGTGGCCGGCCGAGATCAACGCCATCGCCACCGGCCTGCGCCCTGCCGGTAGCCGCATCGGCACGCCGCTCGGCCTTGTCGTCGGCGGTGACATCACCGACGATGGCGGCGGCCAGATCACCGAGCCCAGCGAAGGCACCCAACTCCTGCAGTTCAGCCAGCGCTATCAGCAAGGCATGGGCCCTGACCGCGTGCATGTTCCGGTTTATGTCGGCCTCGGCAATCACGACCTCGACCAGAACGGGCCGCCGCACCATGTCGACTGGTACCGGCGCGAAATGCGCGACTATGTCGAGGTCAATCATCGCGCCGGCGTGTTCTTCAAGCCGCCGGTGCCGGCCACCAGCTACGATGTCGACACCGACTGCTATTCATGGGACTGGGGCGGCCTGCATCTGGTGCAGACCCATCGCTTCGCCGGCGACACCGGCCATGGCGCCGACAACGGCCTGCCTTGGCTCAGGCAGGACCTGGCGACCTATGCCGCCGACGGCCGCCCGGTCATCCTGTTCCAGCACTATGGCTGGGATATTTTTTCGACGGAGCGGTGGGACCCCGCCAGGAGGGCGTTTGACGACGAAGGCAAGGGAGCGTCGCATTGGTGGAGCGATGCAGACCGCCAGGCATTGCTGGCGGCCCTGAAGGGCTACAACGTTATCGCCATCTTCCACGGTCATCAGCACGAGGTGCCGATGATCTATCAACGCGACGGCCTCGATCTCTTCAAGCCGAAAGCGGCCTATATGGGTGGCTTCGCTCTGGCGCGTGTCACCGACGACAGTCTGGACGTCGTGTTGGGTGAAGCCAGCGACGATCATGGCGATGTGATTTTCACCAACGCCTTCAGCAAATCACTGAAGACGTGAAAAGGGCCGCTCGACGCGGCCCTTCCACAGCGATCAAAGCGATTTCTTGACCTTGTCCTTCACGTCGCCATAGGCCTTCTGCACCTTGCCGGTGGCCTTGTCGGCCATGCCTTCGGCCTGTGTCTGCCTGTTGCCGGTCGCTTTGCCGGCAGCCTGCTTGATCGAGCCTTTCACCTGCTTGGCGACGCCGGCCACCTGATCCTTGTTCACCATTTTTCGCATCTCCTGGTTCGCCTGGGCAAACGAGCCGGCACGGTTTCGGTTCCAGCAGCCGCTGCTTGGGTCGGCAAGACAGGTGCCTTTCGGCGGCCGGGCCGGCAGGCTAGGGTGCCGGCCAGCGCACTCCGCAAGGAGCAACCGCCAAGGGGGACAGATGTCGGAATTCACGCTCTATATCGGCAACAAGTGCTTTTCGTCCTGGTCGCTCAGGCCCTGGGTGGCGATGCGGCACCTGGAGATACCGTTCGAAGAGGGGTTCGTGCGGCTGCGCACGCCGGAAACCGCGGCCAACCTGGCGAAAGTGTCGCCGACCGGTCAGGTGCCCGCCCTGAATCACAAGGGAAGGATCGTCTGGGAAACCCTTGCCATCCTTGAATACCTCGCCGACCTCTTTCCTGAGAAAAAGCTCTGGCCGGCCGATATCGGCGCCCGGGCGCTGGCGCGTTCGGCGGCGACCGAGATGCATTCCGGGTTTCGCGAAGTCCGCTATGGCTGGCCGATGAACTTGCGCCGGCCCAAGGGGCACAAGCCGCTCGACGCCGAAGGCGAGATCCAACGTGCCCGCATCGAGGCGCTGTGGCGCGAGTGCCGTGAGAAACACGGCAAGGACGGCCCGTTTCTATTCGGCCATTTCACCGCGGCCGATGCCATGTACGCGCCCGTCGTCACCCGTTTCGACACCTATGGCGGCGATCTGGCGCCCGACACCAGGGCTTATGTCGACGCGGTTCTGGCAACGCCGGCCATGCGCCAATGGTATGCCGACGCAGCCAGGGAGACATGGCCGGAGCCGGGGCCGGACGAATAGGGCCTATTTGCGAAGCGGCCTTCCCCAGGGATCGGGATCGACCACTTGAGACGTTTTCATCTGGCGGATTTTCGGCTCGATGGCGCAACATTTGACAGGCGTCCGAAACACGCGTAGAAGAAATTCGTCGATATTTGTTTGACTGACTTTTGTTATCCGCGCTTTCGAGCGCGCCTTTGACGAACTTCCCACATCAAAAATCGAGACAAACGACGTTGTGCATCCGCACGGCGGCGAACGAATATTTGCCATGGAAAGGGTTCGTCATGAGCACCGGCACAGTTAAGTGGTTCAACGCCACCAAAGGTTTTGGTTTTATTCAGCCTGACGACGGCTCCGCCGACGTTTTTGTCCACATCTCGGCCGTGGAACGCGCCGGCATGCGCGACATCGTCGAGGGCCAGAAGCTCGGCTACGAGATGGTCCGCGACAACAAGTCGGGCAAGATGTCCGCCGACCAGTTGAAGGCGGCGTGAAGTAAGAATTCAGCCGTCCCGGTGACCACGGATGTACTGGCACTGGTGAACGGCGAATTCGGGCGCATTGCCACGGGAAACCTGAGTTTCCAAGGTTTGTGCAGCCCATCAGGAGCCAGCTTGTGCATCCAGTTGGATGCGCGGCGGCTCCCAGGGAAGGTCAGGCGGTGCCTGGCCTTTTTCATTATACGCTTGTTGCCGCCGAAAATGCGCTGCGCATTGGGCTGAACGTGCTAAGGGACGCTGCAGCATTCTGAATCCGCTGCCGCATCGCTTTGTACTGGTCCCGACCGAAGACCCGGTCTCGCCCTATCGGTACCAGGCTCCTGACAGGAGAAAGATCTTGACCGCCCATTCGAAGCCAGCCGTCGACCCGGCCGTGTCGCTTTTCAGCAAGACGCAAACCCAGTCGATGTCGCTCAACCGCATCATTTCCGAACGGGATGCCGTCAGCGAAGCACGGGAAGCCAAGACCGCGCGCCTGCGCGAACTGCGGCTGGAGAAGGAGGCCGACGAGATGGCGGCCGCCGCCGCGCTCGCGGCGCTGCCGAAACGAGCCGGAAAACGCTGATGGCCACCAAGCGCGTACCGCCAACGCCGATCGCGGCCGATGCGACCATAGCCGACATGGTCGAAACCCTGGACAAGCCGGTCGAATATGTCCGGCGCGTGCTGGAAAAACTCGAACGCTGCAAGCGCGCCCATGGCGATGCCCAGGTGCGCGTCGGTGTGCGCGGCCGCGCCGAAGCCCCGAACTACCTGATCGAATATGTCCGCGAGGACAGAAAGACCCAGGAGCGGGTGACCTACCAGGACGCCGCCTACAGCGGCAGCACGCATCGTGAGCTGGCGCCGCATCACATCGCGGAAGCGCGGAACTGGTCGCCCGAGGAGATGAACATCACGGCGGTTTCGGCCCTGATCGGCCGCTTGCGCAATCCGCGCGCACCGTCATCGCGTTTCGCCGACGAGGACTGACAT
>NZ_RZSJ01000527.1:0-4368 GCF_003998025.1 Mesorhizobium sp. M8A.F.Ca.ET.021.01.1.1 | reverse complement strand
GCTGCAAAGGCCAAGGCCGCCGAGATAACGGCGGCCGAGCTTGCCAGACACGACCAGGACCAGTTGCGGTTCGACCGTGTCGAAGGCGTCAATTTCGAAAGCCGCATCCTGCGGCTGATGCGCTACCGGATGCAACGCATCGAGAGTGGCCAATTGCCGCCGCCAACCTGAGTTTCCTCGCCGGCTCCGTTCGCCTGGATGCAAGCCAACCGGGCGGAAGCGTAGTGCCAGCTTCGAATTTTTTTCGAGCGGCGTTCGAAATCGGTCTATAGGGAACGACATATCCAGGGTTGCCTCGGGCACAAGCTGGAAGCACGACCATCACGATCGATCGCGCCGCGAATGCACCACAAAGACCCGATGGTGATGCGGCAGCGCAAGGCGCATGGACGAGAAATATGGACCAGGCAGTCGACAAGCAGGCCGTGGCGGCCGCGAGCGCGCCGCTGACCGAAAGCGAAAAGAACGCCATTATCGGCGGCGTCCTTCTGTCGATGCTGCTGGCGGCCCTCGACCAGACCATCGTCGCGCCCGCCATGCCGACCATCGGGCGCTCGCTCGGCCATGCCGAATACCTGCCCTGGATTGTCACCGGCTACCTCTTGACCGCAACCGCCGTGGCACCGCTCTACGGCAAGATTTCCGACGTCTATGGGCGTCGGCCGACCGTCTATGCGGCAATTCTCATCTTTCTTGTCGGATCGCTGGTCAGCGCACTGGCTCCCAACATGTTCGTCCTTATCCTGGGGCGCGCGATCCAGGGGGCCGGTGGCGGCGGCCTTTTCGCGCTGACGCAGACCGTAGTCGGCGACCTTGTCCCGCCGCGCGAGCGGGCGCGCTATGCGGCGTGGTTTTCCGGCACATGGGCCGTCGCCAGCGTCGCCGGGCCGCTGCTGGGCGGCACTTTTGCCGAACATCTGCATTGGTCCCTCATCTTCTGGATCAATATCCCTCTGGGCTTTGTTGCGATGGCGATCATCAACACGCCGCTCAAGAAGCTGCCGATCGCGGCCAAGAATCACAGCATCGATGGTCTTGGCGCATTGCTGCTCATCGTGGCCACGGCGCTGTTGCTGCTGGCGCTGAACTGGGGCGGCAGCGCTTACCTGTGGATGTCGCCGGAAGTCGTCGGCGTCCTGGCCGGCTCCGCGCTTTTCTGGGGAGCCTTTGCCCTGCGGCTGATGCAGGCGGCCGAACCGCTCATTTCGCTGGAAGTGCTGGGCAACCCGATCGTCCTGGCCGGCACTCTGTCGATGTTCCTGCTCCAGGCCTCCAGCGTCGGCCTTGCCGTCTATCTGCCGGTCTATCTGCAATCGATACTTGGCCTGACGGCCAGCGAGTCGGGCATTGCAATGCTCGGCCTTCTGCTTGGAACCGTGGGCGGCGCCGCTTCCAGCGGCCGCCTGATACCGCGCTTCACCCACTACAAGCGCATCGCCATGGTCGGCGTCCTCTTCGCCATCCTGTGCATGGGCCTGCTGGCCTTTGTCGCCGGCCATGCATCGTTGCTGGTCGTCGAAGTCCTGACCATCTGTATCGGGCTGGGGACCGGGACGACATTTCCGGTAACCACCGTCTCCGTGCAGAATGCCGTCGACCGCATGCATCTTGGTGTGGCGACGGGGGTGCTTACCTTTCTGCGGTCGCTGGGCAGTGCATTGGGGGTCGCGATGCTCGGGGCCATCGCTCTGGGCTTTGGGTTGCCGCTGGCCGGTGAAGGCGTTGCGGTGGCTGGACATGTCGCATCGGCCCAGCCCTTCGTGATGATCTTTCTCGTCGCGGCCGGCACTCTGGGACTGGGCCTCATCACGCTTACGCTGATGCCCGAGAAAGAACTTCGAGGCCACGTCGACGATCCGGCGCCCATCCTGGCGGAATAGCTAGCCGGAGACGCCGAGCTTCTTCTGCAGGCTGGTGGACGAAGTCGTATACTGGAACACGATTCGTTCGCCGGGGCTGACGACGCGCTTGGCGGCCTGCGCCATCAGCGCCACCTCGTGGAAACCCGACAGGATCAGCTTCAGCTTGCCCGGGTACCAGTTGATGTCGCCCACCGCGAAGATGCCGGGCACCGATGTCTGGAATTTCTCCGTATCGACCGGGATCAGGTTCTCATGGAGATTGAGCCCCCATTCCGCGATCGGGCCGAGCTTCATGGTCAGGCCGAAAAACGGCAGCATGCGGGTGCAAGGCACCTCGATGTCGCCATCCGGGCCTCCCTTGATGGTGGCCGATGCCAGCTGGCCATCGGCTCCGGTGAGCCCGGTCACCTGGCCGACCCGAAATTCCAGCTGCTTCATCTCCTGCATGGCGTACATCTTGTTGACGCTGTCGGGCGCTGCGCGAAACTCGGGCCGCCGGTGAACGAGTGTCACGCTCTTTGCCACCGGCTGCAGGTTCAGCGTCCAGTCCAGCGCCGAGTCGCCGCCGCCGACGATGACCAGGTCATGGTCGCGAAAATCCTCCATCCGGCGAACCGAATAGAAGACGCTCGTGCCTTCATAGGCCTCGATGCCGGGAATTGGCGGGCGCTTCGGCTGGAATGAGCCGCCGCCGGCGGCGATCACCACCACCTTGGCTTCGAACACCTCGTTCTCGTCCGTGGTCACGCGAAAGCCGCCGTCGTCCAACTTTTCGAGACTGGAGACCATGCGGTTGTAGGTGAAGTCAGGCTTGAACGGCTCAACCTGCTCAAGCAACTTGTCGACGAGCCCTTGCGCCGAAATCGAGGGCCAGCCGGGGATGTCGTAGATCGGTTTTTCCGGATAGAGTTCCGCGCATTGGCCGCCCGGTTTGTCGAGAATGTCGATCAGGTGGCACTTGAGGTCCAGCAGGCCGAGTTCGAACACGGCGAACAGGCCGACCGGCCCTGCCCCGACAATGAGGACGTCTGTGCTGATGATGCCGGTCATGATGCGCCTCGCTGCGAAAGTCCCGGCGAGACTGCATGACCATTGCCCCGCTGCCAAGCGTCAGCGGCAAAAATCGCCGATGCAGGCTTTCAGCCCTGACGTTCTGGCACCCGCACGATCAGACCGTCGAGTGCGTCGCGCACCTTGATCTGGCAAGACAGGCGCGAGTTCGGCTGGACCTCATAGGCGAAGTCCAGCATGTCTTCTTCCATCGCCTCGGGCTCGCCGACTTCGGCCGTCCAGGCCTCGTCGACATAGACATGGCAGGTCGCGCAGGCGCAGGCGCCACCGCACTCCGCTTCGATGCCCGGAACGGCGTTGCGAATGGCGTTTTCCATGACCGTCGAGCCGTTTTCGGCATCCACGTCGAAATGTGTGCCGTCATGGGCGATGAAGGTCAGTTTGGTCATTTGTCACCTGAAGGGACTTTCGCCCGGGACGAAGAGCCTTTCGCCTGGGACGAAAGAGAGTTTCGCCCGAGATAATCACTCCGGCAAACAAGTCAACTGCCGCGCGAAAGCGGCGCTCCGTGACGTTTTTGTCGCAAACCGGAATCAGCGATTGATGGCGGCGATGAAGTCGCGCATTTCGTCGATCAGCCGGCCGAGCCGCTTGAGGGTCTGGACGTCCTCCGGACGGCGCTCGATATCGGTGGCGCAATCGGCGATGGCGAAGGCGCCTACGCCGCGGGCCGATCCTTTCAAACCATGGGCCAGCAGCAGCCGGTCCTTGATGTCGGCATCGACTATTTTGTCGCGCACCGCCAATGCCTGCTGTACAAACAGCGCCAGCACCTCCTGCTCAAGGGCGCGGTCGCCCATCGTTTGCCGGGCAAGGTGTGCCAAATCGACCGGCCGGGACTGCCTCGTTCCCGATACGTCGCCCCCGGGCATTGAGAAGGCAATGCCGCTTTCGCCACGCATGAACTCGAACTCCATTTTCTTCGGCCGCCTGAAAAACTAGGCGATTCCAGTGGACAACGGGTTAATGAATGGCCGGGAAAAATGTTGCGAAAACGGCGCCCAAATCACGGTTCCGTTAACCTTATATTTAAAGTTTTACGTATCCCGCGGAATGCATGTTTTCTTTACCCCCCTGTGTCATTACGATACGAGGGTCCATTTTCAGCCTCCTGCGCGGGGGTAAGATAACCAGAATTAATAAGCCCCCGCGGCAGCTAGTACAGGGTAGCGAAGGCATGGCGAAGAAACCAACAACGACCAGAACTCTCGACAGCGACGTAGCCAGGGAACTCGAAAAAGCGCTCGATCTCGACCTGAGCAGCGATACCGACAGCGGCGACCTCGATATCGCGGCTTCGATGGAAGATCTGGAAGCGCAGATATCGCAGGCCGCCGACGAGTTGGCACGCGAGGGACGCAATCAGCAGCCGGCGCCCGTCGTCAATCAGGCTCAGGCCGCGAAGCCCGCGCCGAAGGCCAAGCCGGCCGAACTT
>NZ_RZSJ01000526.1:0-4368 GCF_003998025.1 Mesorhizobium sp. M8A.F.Ca.ET.021.01.1.1 | reverse complement strand
TTGCCACACCGGGCCGCTGGCCCGGAACGTCCGGGATGCGATCCTGCTGCAGAATGTCATGGCGGGGCCGAGTCCACTCGACATCGCCACGCTTCGCCCGAAGCTGCGGCTGCCGCTCGATTACCAGCCGATCAAGGGCTGGAAGATTGCCTTCTCGATGGACCTGGGCTCTTTCGAGGTCGACGCCGACGTCCGCGGCAACATGCTTGCCGCCTGCGACGTGTTCCGCTCGCTTGGGGCAACGGTCGAGGAAGTCGATCTCGGCTGGGATGACGGGGTGCTCAAGGCAGGAATGGCCTATCTGGAGCATCTTTTCGGCGCTTCGCTGTCGCAACTGCTTGCCGAGCACGGCAGCGACATGACCAGCTATGCCAGGCGGTTTGCCGAGGATGGGCAAAAATCCAAGGCCACCGACTTCGTCGCGACACTGGATGTGGCAGCACGGATGTATCAGACGCTGGGTCCGCTGCTGGAGACCTACAATGTGCTGATCTGCCCGACGAACGCGCTTCCCGCGGTGCCGGCGGAGTTCGACCAGACCACGGGAACCGTCGAGATCAACGGTAGAGAGGTGAACCCTTCGCTGGGCTGGGTGATGACGACGCCGTTCAACATGATGAGCCGCTGTCCGGTGCTTTCCATGCCGTCGGGGCGGGCGGCAAGCGGCGTGCCGACGGGCTTCCAGATCGTCGGCCGCACCTATAGCGATGCCGATGTCTTCCGGGCCGCGATGGCCTATGAAACGGCACAGGGGCAATGGTACACAAGCGCCGGAACGCGCCCATCGCTTTGATCTGGCGATGCAAGGGAAATTGACGAAGATGGTGCAACGCAAAGCTACGGCAAAGCGCACGGTCGCGACAGCCAAGGGCAGGGCTTCGGCCAATGACGCCGCGCCCAAGGACCGCCGCCGCGAGCGCGGCGAAGCCAGCGTGCAGCGCATTCTCGACGCCACAATCGAGCTCATCGCTGAGGAGGGGCTGGCGAGCGTCACCATGCAGCGTATCGCCGAGCATGTCGGCTCGTCCAACGCCCTGGTGGTCTTTCACTTCCGCAGCAAGGAGAATTTGTTCAGGGCAGTGCTTCAGTATCTCAGCGATCAATATGACGCGCTGTGGCTCGCCCTGGTGCGGGCGCCCGGCCTGACGCCGGTCGAAAGGCTGCTGGGAGCAGTAGACTGCGCGCAACGCTTTGCCCGGCAGCATCCGAAATGGGTGTCGGTCTTTGTCGTGTTCTCCAGCGACCGCAAGAGCATGCAGATTTACAATGAAATCGGCCTGCCCAGCGATCTCGCCTACACCGCCGAAGCGCGGGAACTGCTGGTCGAGATTGCGCGCGACGGGGGTTACGGCGGCGTCGACATCCACACGCTGTCGGAGAGCCTGAATTACCTCGTTCACGGAGCATGGTACTGGGATCACCTCAACCCGTCCGGCCGCGACACCGACGTGCTGCGCAAGACCATGCTGCTGCTGCTGCATCAGGCCTTTCCACGGCATTTCGACTTGCTGCGGTAAACTCGCCCCTCAAGGGCTCTGCCGCAGATGGCAGCCGGCCTGCCGCTTCCGCGCCAGGTATTCGTCGATCAACTGGAGGTAGCGCACCTTTCCGAAGCTCGGGAAATGGCCGCCATGCACGACTGAGACGTCGAGATCGCGCATGGCGAGCAGTGTCGCCATGTAGTCGGAAATATCCGAGTGGTAGACATCATCGATCAGCGGGCCGTCATAGATGATGTCGCCGGACAGCAGGATGCCGGTCTTCTTCTCGTACAGCGCAATGCCGCCGGGCGAATGGCCTGGCGTGTGGACGACCTCGAAGGCGCGGTCGCCGAGATCGATGATGTCGCCATGCGCGAGCAGACGGCCGGCCGGCGCGGGCTGGATGCGGTAGCGTGCTGTTTCCCAGCCTTTTGGCTGGCGGTCGAACATGTCGTCGGTCGCATAGGTACCTGCAGCGGTCCATTCGTTGCGAGGATCGGCCAGGATTGCCGCTTCAGCCCCATGCACGCAGCGATCGGGGAATTCATGGTGGCAGCCGATATGGTCGAAATGCGTGTGGCTGGCGACGCAGGTCAGCTTGCGCTCGCTCACCAGGGGCACATGGGTGCGCAGGCTGAAATGGCCGAGACCACTGTCGAACAGGAGATCGCGGTCGCGGCCGCGCACATGCCACATGTTGCAGCGGAAGAACGGCTTGATCCAGGGCTCGTGGATCAGCGTGATGCCGTCGGCCATGCGGATGGTCTCGTACCAGTCCGGTGCGTCGATGACCGCGAGCATGCCCATGTTCAATCCGCCAGCAGGATGATCTGGTCGGTATCGCACGAAATCGCCACCGTGTCGCCCGGCCGGACAGTGGCGGTAGCGGGCAGCTTGGCGATGAACTGCAAGGAGGGTTCTTCGACGGACGTCGCAAGCATGCGCTTGAAACTGCCCTGGAAGACGACGTCGCTCACGTCCGCCTTGCCGAGCTTCGTGCCACCCGAAGTCGTGCCCAGCACGAGGTGCTCAGGCCGTATGGCCAATGCGGCCGCCGACCCCAACGGCAACGCACTGGGCAGCAACACCGGTCCGACCGGCGTCGCGACGGTGCTCGTCCGGTCCCCGGTCTCCACGACCGTGCCGGCAAGGATCGTGCTCTCGCCCATGAAGGTCGCGGAAAAGCGCGTCGCCGGCCTGGCATAGACGCGCTCGGGCGGCCCTTCGTCCTCGATGCGGCCGTCATTCATCACCACGCAATGGTCGGCCAGCGCCATCGCTTCTTCCTGGTCGTGGGTGACATGAATGAAGGCGGTGCCGACGCGCTTCTGGATCGCCTTCAATTCGTCCTGCATCTGGCGGCGCAGTTTGAGGTCGAGCGCGCCGAGCGGCTCATCGAGCAGGAGCACTGCCGGCTCGATGACCAGCGCGCGCGCCAATGCGACGCGCTGGCGCTGGCCGCCGGAAAGATGGTGCGGCTTCTTGTCGAAGGCGGCGGCCAGCCCCACCAGTGCCAGGGCTTCGCGTGCTTTTGCCGCCCGCGTCGCGCCGTCGACACCCTGCATGCGCAGGCCGAAGCCGACATTGCCGCCGACGCTCATATGCGGGAACAGCGCATAATCCTGGAAGACCGTCGTCGTCGGGCGCTTGGCCGGCGGCACGAAGGTGCAGTCCTGGCCGCGGATGAGAACCTTGCCTTCGCTGGGGTTGACGAAGCCCCCGAGAATGGAGAGCAGCGTCGTCTTGCCGGAGCCCGAGGGTCCGAGCAGGATCGTATAGCTGCCGGTCTCTATCGTCAGCGAGACGCTTTTCAGCACGGGATGCTGGCCGAAGCGGTGCGAGACGTCGCGGATATCGACCAGGGGCGCGTTCATGCCGGCTTTCTCCGCAGCAAGGTCAGTTCGAAGAACACCACCAGCACGATCGAGACGGCAAAGACGAGCGACCCGACGGCATTGGTCTTGGGGTTGAGGCCGGAGCGCAGCAGGTTCCAGATTTCCACCGGCAGCGTGGTGTCGAAGCGGGTGAGCAGGAAGGAGATAACGAACTCATCCCAGGAGAAGGTCATCGACAGGAAGAAGCCGGCGAAAATGGCCGGCGCCATCACCGGCACGCTGATCAGCAGCAGCACCTTCCATTCAGGCGCGCCAAGATCGCGTGCGGCGCGCTCGATGTTGATCTGGTGGTCGCCCATCTGGCTGTAGATGATGGCAAAACACAGCGGCAGGTTGATCACGACATGGCCGATGCCGGCGGCAAGCAGCGACTTCGGCACGCCGGCCCAGTTGAACAGCACCAAAAGCCCCATGCCGATGATGAGGTAGCTCACCGTCAACGGCAGTGTGATCAGCCCGCGCAGCAGACCCGAGCCGGGCAGCACAAAACGCGCGAAACCCCAGGCCGAAAGGAAGCTGAGCGTGACGGCGGTGGCCGAGGAAAGCACCGCGACCGACAGCGAATTGACGAGTGCCGACGTCAGCCGCCTATCTGAGAGAACAGCCTCGTACCAGCGCAGCGACGGGCCGGTGAATGGCGGAATCGGGAAGGAGGTCGATTGCAGCGAGAACAGCACCAGCACGACGACCGGCAGGAAGATGAAGCCATAGACGGCAAGCGCGTAAATCCACGAAGCGATGCGGACAATCCTGTGCATGCTCAGGCCCGCTCGATCTTCAGCCAGCGGGCGCAGGCGAGGTAGGCAATGGTGACGACCGCCATCAGGATGATCGACAGCGCCGAGGCCAGCGGAAAGTCGCCGCGACGGCCGATCTGCATCATCACCAACTGCGGCATCAGAAGCTCGTTGTTGCCGCCGAGGATTTGCGGTGTGATGTAGTCGCCGATGCACAGCACGAAGGTGAGGAACGCGCCCACCATGATGCCCGGC
>NZ_RZSJ01000525.1:0-4371 GCF_003998025.1 Mesorhizobium sp. M8A.F.Ca.ET.021.01.1.1 | reverse complement strand
CCACAGGCCGATCCAGATCCCGCCGAAAGAGGTGAGCGCGCTGAGGATGCCGATGGGCGAGGCAAGGAAACCCTCCATGCCGTATGGCGAAGCCGCCGCCTGCCAGGCGAAGTAAACATGGCTGCCGCCGAACAGCACCGCCGCGGTCGTGGCGCCCCAGAACAGGGCGACGATCAGCGTTCCCAGCAACAGGCGTGGCAAGGTCGTCCTGGCGTTCGGGGTGTTGCGATAGCGCTCGAAGGCGGTGTCGTCGATTGTCACGCTTGTCCTCGATCCCAATCCATAGCTGCTTGATCTAGCCGATGGCCTCGGGAATCGGAATCGATATCAGCGGGGACAGGCGCAAACCGGCGGCCGCGGCACCCGGCGCTGGCCGGCTTGCCCCGATCGCCAACCCAGGTGTCGCCAGCGGCCGCGACGGCGACCGCCGGCGTCTATCAACGCACCACGTACATGATGCGCCGTGTCTGCGGATCGATCAGCGCGCGCTGGCCGTTCACATAGACATAACGGTAGTTGTAGTCAGGAATTTCGCGCAGCTCGACCGTGTCTGGCAGGGTCGCGCCGGTGACCACCTCGCCGTCGAGATAGACGGGGTCCAGCCGGTGGGTGTCGACATAGGTCCGCACCGCGGCCGGCGGCGCGGGGAACTCGCCTACGACAGGATCACTGGAAATGATCGCGCCGGTATAGTCGGTGGAGTAGTTGCCGATGTCCTCCGGCGGCGAGACGACGGCGACAGCGGAGCGGCGCTGCGTTAGCACCACACGGCTGCCGCCGAAATCGGCGGTGACGTAGTCGGAATAAACCCAGCCCTGGCCGCCGGCTTCGGCGATGGTGCACCATTTGCTGTTTTCGATGCAGCCGTTGAGCGTCGCCGACTGGCCCGCGGCGAGCACGCCGATCACCGGATATTGCGGACCCGGACCGGCGCGCACATTGAGATCGGTGACCGCCGAGACAGCGGTATCGGCCAATGCGGCGCCAGACATTGCGGTCAGCATCCCGGCTATTGCGGGAAACAATAAGGATTTCATGGGTACTCTCCGTTTTCGTGACCCCTCGGCTGTGAAAACGGGGCAGCGGCGCATGCGTTCCGGCTAAAGTGCGCGAGCCAACTCACGATTTGTTCCCGCGCCTTTCGGCAAATCGGTCACAAGGTCGTGAACAAAGGCCAGTTTTTGCGCCGTCACGTCCGAAATGACGAAGGGGTAGAGATCGGGCAGGCCCATGCAGCGGTTGATCGAATTGGAGGCTTCCGACAGCACCAGCCAGCGGACAAGGATCCTGTCGAAAGGCTCGGGCGTGTTTGCAGGCTCCGAAGGCGCTGGCTGCAGTTCACCGCCGGTGTCGCCCCGTGACAGTTCGTTCGCCTCCACCGTTTCCAGCCGGCCGAGCGGGAAGTTCAGGGCATGGACCATCTCCAGCGTGTCGGTGATATGCAGGTGGTGGGCCCAGGTCTCGGCCCAGTCCTCCCATGGGTGCGAGGTGGCGTAGGCCGAGATGTGGTTTTGCTGCCAGTCGGGCGCGGCGCCGTTGGCGTAGTAAGCCTTCAGCGCCTGTTCGTAGTCGGCGCGTTCGTCGCCGAACAGAGCGCGGAAGGCCTCCAGCCTTTGCGGATCGTCGCGGATCAGCCGGTCCCAGTAATAATGGCCGAGCTCGTGACGGAAATGGCCGAGCAGCGTGCGGTAGTTCTCGCCCATCTCGATGCGACGTTTTTCACGCTCGGCTGAATCGGCCTCCGCGACGTTCAGCGTGATCAGGCCGTTGTCATGACCGGTGAGAATCCGTTCGCCGCCCGGGCCGCCACCGATCGGATCGGCGAGGAAGTCGAAGGCCAGCCCGATTTCGTCCGTCGGGCTCTGCTTGGGCGCGACCGGCAGGCCGAAGGCGAGCAGCGAATAGATGGCGCGCTTCTTCGCCGCCTCGACACGGATCCAGCGGCGGCGGTTGCCGTCGACGGAGAGGTCGGGGATCAGCTGGTTCAGCACGCAGGCACGGCAGAAGACCTGCCCCGGCTCGGCCATCCAGTTGCAGGCGCATTCGTCGGCGTTGGTGCACTGGATGGCGCCATCGACGCCGGACAAGACAAAGTGCGCGCCCTCGGGATCGTAGAGCACGAGACTGCGGCAGTTCAGGCATTGGGCGTTCTCGAAATAGAGACGGTGGCCGCAATGCGGGCAGTCGAAAAGTTTCATGTCGGTCTCAATTCATCAGGAAGGCATAGGATGCATGGCGGCCCGTGCCCAAACGCGAACCACCGGCCGGCGTTCCGCACTCCATCGAGACTATTTCGCTTCGCCGGTCCGGCCGCCCCGCCGATGCTGTCCACGGCCGGCATCAACGTCTCTCATGCCTGGCCTCGCCATAATAATCACTTGATCGTAGGCAAATTCCCCGGCATTCGCCAGCATCGCGCCACAGACGGTGACAAATGCGCGTTTCGCTGGCAAATTCGCAATCGGGACGTGAATCAGGCAATCAGGAGAACAACATGGCATTTCTTGCCAAGGGTAGGATTTTAGCGGCCGCAATGGTGGCGGTGCTGGGGCTGGCAACGGGCGCGCAGGCGGCGGCCAGTTGCGGCAAGACCGGCGCCGGCTTCGACGCCTGGAAGCAGGATTTCGCCGCCGAGGCCAAGTCCGAGGGTGTCGGGTCGAGGGGCCTGGCCGCTCTGGCGGGCGCGACCTACGCAACGAGGACGATCTCCGCGGACCGCGCCATCCACAAGGCTTTCAGCGGCTCGGTGGACGATTTCATGAAACGCCGTGGCGGGTCGGCGATCATTTCCAAGGGCCGTTCGCTGAAGAAGTCGAACGCGGCGCTGTTCAACCAGATCGAAGCCAGTTACGGCGTGTCGCCGGGCGTGTTGCTCGCCATCTGGGGCATGGAAACCGGCTTCGGTGCCTCGATGGGCAACCAGAACACGGTCTCAGCGATTTTGACGCTTGCCTATGATTGCCGCCGTCCGGACTATTTCCACCCGCATGCCATCGCGGCCCTGAAGCTGGTTGACCGCGGCGCGTTGACCTCGTCGTCGGTCGGCGCCATGCATGGCGAGGTCGGCCACACGCAGTTCCTGCCCGGAAATGTCTTGAAATATGCGGTCGGCAACGGAAACCTGCGCGACAAGGCCACCGCGCTGGCTTCCACCGCCAACTACCTCAAGGGTCATGGCTGGCGGGCCGGCGCGAGCGCGAGCGCCAATATGGGCGCGATTGCCGGCTGGAATTCGGCAAACGTCTATCAGCAAGCCATCGCCCGCATCGCCGACGCGATCGATGCCAACTGATCGAACATACGGTATTGAACGAAGAACCCGGCCTCCGCGCCGGGTTTTTCATTTCACGTCGAGCGCATAGGAGCAGCCGGCCAGCGCCTTGCCGG
This sequence comes from Mesorhizobium sp. M8A.F.Ca.ET.021.01.1.1, assembly GCF_003998025.1. Classification (NCBI taxonomy): domain Bacteria; kingdom Pseudomonadati; phylum Pseudomonadota; class Alphaproteobacteria; order Hyphomicrobiales; family Phyllobacteriaceae; genus Mesorhizobium; species Mesorhizobium sp. M8A.F.Ca.ET.021.01.1.1. The sequence continues at coordinate 984 of NZ_RZSJ01000525.1, read as the reverse complement.
GATGGGACTCGACCGTCGAGACGTTGAGCGTGACGCGCGTGACAAGGCTCACGCCGCCGGCTTGCTCGGTGTTTTCGGCCACGACCTTCTCGCCGAGGAATTTGCCCGGCGTCGAGACCGTCGCCGGGACGTCGAGCTGGCGGGCGAGGTCCGGTGCGGCGATGCCGTCAAGCACCGCCATCGGGCCCGTCGCGGTAAAGACGATCGCTCCGGTCTCGCGCCCGAAGACGTGGACCGGGGCGGGCAAGCTGTATTGGCGCAGGAACGGATTGCCTGACGGAACTTCTTTCCAGCCGAGCGTGTCCGCCACGCTGGGCTCGCCTGCCAGCCAGAGGGCAAAGCCGTTGTAGCTGGGCACGTCGACCCGGCACTCGATCAGCGCGGCAAGGTCGAGCGGGCCAGGGTCGAAATCCCCGGCCATGGCTGGGGCCGCCAGAAGGACCAGCGGCACCAGGCATCGGCCGGGACAGCGCATTCCGTCTAGCTGTTGCGGTTGCGCGCGGCCAAAGTCCGCAGCCTCAGCGCGTTGAGGCGGATGAAGCCGGCGGCGTCCTTCTGGTCGTAGGCGCCACGGTCGTCCTCGAAGGTGACCAGCGCGTCGGAATAGAGCGTCTTCTTCGACTTGCGGCCGGTGACCATGACGTTGCCCTTGTAGAGCTTCAGCCGCACCGTGCCTTCGACGTCTTCCTGGCTCTTGTCGATCATCGCCTGCAGCATCAGACGCTCGGGCGAGAACCAGAAGCCGTTGTAGATGAGTTCCGCGTAGCGCGGCATGAACTCGTCCTTGAGGTGCGCCGCACCCCGGTCGAGCGTAATCGATTCGATGGCGCGATGGGCCACGATCAGGATGGCGCCGCCGGGCGTTTCATACACGCCCCGCGATTTCATGCCGACGAAACGGTTCTCGACCAGGTCGAGCCGGCCGATGCCATTGTCGCGGCCGAGATCGTTGAGGGCGGCCAGCATGGTGGCCGGCGACAGCTT